>SLCK01000080.1 GCA_007125845.1 Gemmatimonadota bacterium | reverse complement strand
CTGCGTACCCGCCTCCCACGTGCTTCCGCATCCAGCGGGGGCACGTGGGAGGCGGGCGCGCTTTGCAGTACCGGCCCGAATCGGTTTGATCACCATCGCAGCTTCCCTACCACCGCCGAAGCTTGAGCTCCCCCCCGGCGACCCCCAGCACCGTCAGCGAACCGGTTGAAAAGACTCTTCCGGAACCGCTATAGTTTGAGCTTCGGCAGATTCCCGTCTTCGTGCCAGGAGCCCATGATGCCTCGAGTCCCGTCGTTTGGACGATTCGACCGACTTTCCGCGGTGACCGCTTCCCGAAGCCCCCAACCCGACGCTCCCGGAGAGCACGGGTTCGACGTGGAGGAAATATTCGGCGAGAACACATTCGGGGTCGCCGAGATGAAGGCCCGCCTTCCCAAGAACATCTTCCGCCGGCTCATGGCAACGATCGAAACCGGCTCGGAGCTGGACTCGTCGATGGCGGACGCCGTCGCCCTGGCGATGAAACAGTGGGCCCTCGAGCGCGGAGCCACCCACTACACTCACTGGTTCCAGCCACTTACGGGGCTCACCGCGGAGAAGCACGACTCCTTCCTGACGCCGTCGGATCCCGGACGTGCGATCACGGAGTTCTCCGGCCCGGAGCTGATTCAGGGTGAGCCGGACGCCTCGTCCCTCCCTTCCGGCGGGCTTCGCACTACCTTCGAGGCGCGCGGGTACACCGCCTGGGACCCCACTTCGCGGGCCTTTATCATCAGAGGAAAGGCTGGAGCCACGCTCTGCATCCCGACCGCCTACTCCTCCTGGGGTGGAGAGGCGCTCGACAAGAAGATTCCGCTCCTGCGCTCCCTGCATGCGCTCGAAGAGCAGGCTCGCAGGGCACTCCGTCTCTTCGGGGTGGATGCGAAGCGCGTGAAGGCCACCCTCGGCCCCGAGCAGGAATACTTCCTCGTCGCTCAGGAGTTCTATTACCGCCGGCCGGACCTGATCTCGGCCGGGCGGACGCTCTTCGGAGCGAAGCCGCCCAAGGGTCAGGAGATGGAGGACCACTACTTCGGCGCAATCCCAGACCGGGTTCTCGAGTACATGCAGACCGCGGAAGCCGAGCTCTATCGACTCGGCGTTCCGGTTAAGACTCGGCACAACGAGGTCGCCCCGGGCCAGTTCGAAATGGCGGTGATCTATGAGGAGGCGAATCTCGCGGCGGACCACCAACAGCTCACGATGTCCACGCTGCGTCGTATCGCCCGCGATTTCGGGCTGGTCTGCCTCCTGCACGAAAAGCCCTTCGCCGGGGTGAATGGCAGCGGCAAGCACCTGAACTGGTCGATGGCCACCGAGGACCACAATCTCCTCGAGCCCGGCGACACCCCGCACGAGAACATGCAGTTCCTCTTCTTCTGTACTGCGGTTCTGAGGGCGGTCGAGCGACACCAGGATCTCCTGCGTGCCTCGGCGGCGTCCTCCCCGGGGAACGACCATCGACTGGGAGCGAACGAGGCGCCGCCCGCGATCCTCTCGGTCTTCCTCGGCGACCAGCTCACGGACATCTTCGAGCAGATCGCCGATCTTGGATCGGCTAGTTCCTCGAAGCAGGGAGGACTGCTCGGTCTTGGGGTGAAGGTGCTACCGGACCTCCCGAAGCATGCCGGGGACCGAAACCGGACGAGCCCGTTCGCCTTCACCGGCAACAAATTCGAGTTTCGCGCACTGGGCTCTTCGCAATCGATCTCCTTCCCCGCCACTGTCTTGAACACGATCGTTGCGGAGTCGATCGACGAGATGTGTGGCATGCTCGAAACGGAAGTCACGAATGGCGACGACTTTCCGGAAGCGCTCAGGAGAATCCTGGCCGAAGTCGTACCGAACATCCGTCGCATCGTGTTCAACGGGGACGGATATTCCGAGGAGTGGAGGCAGGAGGCCGAGAAGCGTGGGCTCCTGAACCTGCCTTCGACCCTGGACGCCCTCTCGCACCTGGTCGCCGACAAGAACGAGAAGCTCTTCGGGCGCTACGGAGTGCTCTCCAAGCGGGAGCTCCAATCCCGATTCGAGATCTTGCTGCAGCGTTACTTCCACACCATCAACATCGAAGGGGAGACGTCCGAGGAGATGGCCCGGACGATGATCCAGCCGGCGCTGATCCGACACCTGCACGAGCTCCTCGACACGCTCCATAGGGCTGGCGGCCAGGGAATCGATGCGCAGGGCATCAAGAGAATCGCCGAGGAGGCCGCGGGGCTGACGGACGAGTTGGAGACAACCCTGAGAGAGTTGAGCGAGCAAAACTCAGATGAAGGTGGCGAGGACCTCGCCTCGAAGGCCCAGCACATGCGGGAGAACGTCATTCCGGCGATGAACGCTGTCCGCGAGGTGGTCGACCGGATCGAGAAGGTGGTCCCGCACGACCTCTGGCCGATTCCCGGCTACCGCGACATGCTGTTCCTGCGGTAGATCCCGCGCCGGCCGGAGATCTGGAGCGCAAGCCGGACATCGGAGTCCCGACCGCTCTGACCCCGGCCGGCCGTGCGCCGCAACGGAGTCAGAGCGGTCGGGATATGACGCAGGCGTTCACTCCACCGACCCCCATCGACAACTTCCCGAGGGCCTTGATTCCGGAGCTCAGGGGGACCGGGGCATCATACACGAATGCATCGTGGAGTCGGGCGATCGCCGGATTCAGCTCGTCCCTCGAAAGAGGGGTCGGATAGAGTTCGCCCCGCTGCACGCCGAGGTACTGTGCGGTGAGCTCCCACCCTCCGCTGGCTCCCATTCCGTGCCCGAACGTCCCCTTCCGAGCGGTCACCAGCACGTGCTCGGGGAGGACGCTACGCACATTCTCGACCTCCCGGAAGTCGCCCGGCGTGGCCGTTGCGTGCAGGTCCCATCCTGCCATCCCCTCAGGACCGACCCCGGCCCGTCCCATGGCCTCACGAACCGCATCCAGCGGCCCTTCCCGGGACGGGGTGATGATGTGATCGGCGTCTGAAGAGACGCCTACCGCGACCGGCTCCATCCCCAGCGGTCGGAAGCCCTTCTCTTCCATGAAGGATCTCTCTCCGATGATCCAAACCGCCGAGCCTCCCGAAACATGGGTACCGCGCATGCCCGTCAAGGGCTTGGACACTCGGCGATCCGCCGATAGCACGCGCCCCCGGTAGAACGCCGCCACAGTGAGCGGATGCGGCGGCGGATCCGTGGCCCCCACCACCACCGCGCGCGCATCTCCGCGCTCGATCGCATCCATCCCGAGCTTGAGACAGACTCCGAACGTGGCGCAGGCTGCCACCGGCGCGAACGAGAGTCCGGTGAGACGACCGAGCATCGAAATCTGCGAAGCCGGAGTGTTCGGGATGTTCCAGAGCAGGTTGGCCGACACGCTTTCCCACGGTGGATCCGGCGCGCCCCAGCGTTCCTGGAGCCGCAAGCGCAGGCGCTCCTTTTCCCGAAGCGCCTTCAATTTGCCCGCCTCGACGTCCTCCCCCACGGAGATGTCCTCGAGCCGGCTCAGCTCGTCCACGTACTCGCGGAGTTGGGGCGACTGCTCAGCCCAGTACGCATTCCAGACCCGGAGCGCCTCGAGCCGCTCCTCCTCGTCGTGGACGTCAGCTGGATCGGGCGGGACACCGTCCAGCTCCTCACGCACCTGCTCGGGCGCCGCACGGTACCTACGGAGAGGCTCGCACCTCTCCTCTGCCGCCCAGAAGCGGTCCCAGCTCAGGCGGGCTCGATCGAGCGAGAGCGTGGCATCGTGAATCGTCCCGAAGGCCCCGAGTCCCGTGCCCACGTACACGTGGGTCCGGCCGCCGAGCTCTCGCAGAACCTCCTCGATTCCCGGGTTCTGCCCCAACGACTGGATGAACGCCCCCACCGCGTAGAGGGTGATGGGATCCATCTTGGTGGTCAGTTGCCGGAATCGATTGGGAGGGAACCGCTCCTCCACCCAGTCGCGGTAGGCCTCGAATTCGAATTCGGGCCGACCGACCAGAAAGGGATCGGGCCCGAATCCATCGAAGGGCGATAACCAGCTCTCCGCCTGAACCAGATTGCGCTCGAAGGCGTCCACATCCGGAGATCGCGGAGCCACGATCCCCCATCCGTACACCGCGACCTTCTTCACGCGTCCCGCGCCCCGGACGCCCGTCCGTCCCCGCTCGCGGCGGAGGAATCGTCTCGGATCCGTTCCGTCCGAGCCAGATGAAATCGGACCCCATCCCAGTCCGTCCGGGGAGCGAACGTCTCGAGATAGCGCTCCACCCAATCGGGGGAAAAGTGAGGATCGAGCTCTCCTCGAACCTCTCGGTCGTAGGCGTCCCGATCCACCTGCTCCGCCGCCTCGCCCTGGCTCATCGCCTCGCGCACGCGTTCGGCCAGGCGGTCGAGAGCGGCTCGAAGCTCCCGACGCCTGCCGTGGAAATCGCCATGCAGCCCGAAGTGCGTCGGGGCGAAGGCCTCCACGTCGATGGGCGCTAGCGTCTTGTCCAGAGTCCGGCGCCAGGCCTCGAGATCCACGGCCGGTGGAGGGGTAGGAGGATGCGCCACGGTATCGGGATGCAGGATCACGCCCATTACATCACCGGTGAAGAGTACACCGTGCCGCTCTGCTTCCCACGCCAGGTGGTGACCGATGTGGCCGGGCGTGGGAATCGGGCGAACTCTCGGCAAGGGCCAGGAATCCCCCTCCCTCCACGCCCGGATGCGATCGCTCGGAATCGGCAGAACCTCTCCCCAGAGCCGGTCGTGCGCATCCCCGAATGTCCGCCGCGTCGAGGCCACGAGGCGAGTGGGGTCGGTCAGGTGCGAGGCTCCCTCCTCGTGCACGTGCACCGTGATCTCCGGGTACTTCCGCACCAGTTGCCCCGCCCCCCCGGCATGGTCCAGGTGGACGTGGGTGAGGAGCAGATGCCGGAGGTCCTCCGGCGGGACCCCATGCTCTTCGAGGCGCTCGAACAGGGCCGGGAGAGAGGTCGACGGGCCGGGGTCGACGATCGTGGGCTCCGGCTTCTCAAGGAGATAAGCGCAGATGACCCCGGGGAGCCCGTCGTGCTCCACGTCCAGCGGAACGACCCCAAGATCCTCGGGGCGTGGGGGCACGGTCACCCCCGCTGGTCAATGCGGACGAATTCCCTCTCGGCCTCGCCCACGTAGAGCTGTCTCGGACGGGCGATCCTCTGCGACTTGTCCTCGAGCATCTCCTGCCACTGCGCCAGCCAACCGACGCTCCGCGGGATCGCGAATAGCACCGGGAACATCTCGACGGGAAAGCCAAGCGCCTCGTAGATCAACCCGGAGTAGAAGTCCACGTTGGGATAGAGGTTCCGGGAGACGAAGTAGTCTTCGTTGAGGGCGATCTCTTCGAGCTCGAGGGCGATGTCCAGCAGCGGATTCTTCCCCGTGACCTCGAAGACGTCGTGCGCGGCTTCCTTGATGATGCTGGCTCGCGGATCGTAGGCCTTGTAGACCCGGTGACCGAAGCCCATGAGCCGGCGCTCGCCCTTCTTCACGCTTTCCATGAAGTCGGGGATGTTCTTCACGTCGCCGATCTCGGTGAGCATGCGGAGCACCGCCTCGTTCGCACCGCCGTGGAGCGGACCGTAGAGCGCCGCCATGGCTCCCGCGAGGGCGGAATAGGGATCGGACTGGGAGCTTCCGATGACCCGCATCGCTGTGGTGGAGCAGTTCTGCTCGTGATCCGCGTGCAGGATGAAGAGGATGTCCAGGGCTCGCTCGAGAACCGGGCTCGGACGGTATTCCTTCACTCCGATCCGGAAGAGCATGTTCAGGAAGTTGGCCGTGTAGGAAAGCTCGTTTTCCGGATAGATGAAGGGCAGGCCCCTGTGGTGGCGGTACGCGAATGCGGCGAGGGTCGGCATCTTCGCGATGATCCGGATGACCTGATTCCACCGCTGCTCGGGGTCGTGTATTTCCTTCGCCTCGGGGTAGAAGGTCGACAGCCCCGCCATGGACGAAATCATCATGCCCATCGAGTGGGCATCGTAGCGGAACCCGCCGAGCAGCTTCGTGATGTTCTTGTGGATGTAGGTGTGGAAGGTCACGTCGTGGACGAATCCGTCCAACTCGCGGCGCGTGGGCAACTCCCCTTTCAGGATGAGATATGCGACCTCGAGAAATGAACTCTTCTCGGCGAGTTGCTCGATCGGATACCCGCGATAGCGGAGGATTCCCTTCCCACCGTCGATCTCGGTGATGGTGCTCCGGGTGGAAGCCGTGTTGGTGAAGGCCGGATCGTAGGACATCATCCCGAACTCTTCGGGATCCTCCTTGATCTGACGCAGATCCATCGCCCGGATGACGTTTCCGTCCTGGATCTCGATCTCGTATTCCTTTCCCGTGCGATTGTCCCGGACCGAAAGGGTGCTTCTGGAACCGGCCCCGCTCTCACCCATATCCTCCTCCCTCATTCGACGTGGTTGAACTGACGTTCTTCTGGATGTCGTCGGGTCTCGCGTGCCGTCCCCGCCGTTGGACCCGCAGCTCGCGGCCGCTCAGAACAACACCGCTGACGAGCCCGCGTTCCGGAAAAGAGGTATAACATATCATCCGGGTTCCAACCAAGGCTACGGCTGTCGCTCCGCAGTAGGAACCTGCAGGGAGCGGACCTTTCCGGCCACCGCATCGGAGGCGGGGTGGCCCAGCCCCGGCCCGGCTTCCCCGCCCGTCTCGAGATTCCGATTCGGAACGCCGGACAGGTCGTCGTCGACCCATTCCTGGAAGCGGTCCGGGAATCCTTCGAACCGGGCGTGGACTTCCCTCAGGACCCAACGGGGCGGAATCCGCGCGGAGAAGAATCCCGCGGCGGGAGTCCCTTCACCCACCAGCCTCCTCACCGCCCACAGACCGCCCGCCACCAGGCGTCCGGTGCGTGCACCTGCCCCGCCGCTACCCGAGCCACCTCGTCCGAGGGTGCGGAGTGCCAATGGCCACCAGCGAGTCATCCAAACCGCCCTGCGATGATGAGAAAGTAGGGCCGTGCGATCCCAAGTGAAGCGGTAGGTTCGAGCGAGAGCCGCCTCGAGGTGCCGAATGCTCCGATCATCGAAGTGCGGCACCACGGGGGGAGACGGGACTCCGGGAACCGCCATCAGGACGGCAATGTCGAGTCCGACCTCGGTGCTCACGTGGGTGGCCACATCCTCGAGCGCGTCGACCCTCCGGTCCCGATCTCCGTACAACCGCTCGCCTACGGCCCGACCGACGAGAGGATGGATCTCCACGTCCCCGAGCACGTGCGTGGCCCATCCCCATGCGAACGCCCGCTCCTCCTCCGTGGACGCCGTCCGGAGGAGCTCGCGCGTCAGGTCCGTCGGTCGCAAATAGTGCGCCACCTCCGATACCAGCCGGTCCGTCCCGGGCACGAACCCCATGTCTGGTGCGAGCGACCCATGGACGAAGGCCCTCCGGACCCCGGGGCGCGCGATGTCGACAGGCGCCCGATCAGGTCGACTGTCCCAGGTATCGAGGACCCTTCCGGCCAGGACGAGGTGGATGGTAGCGCAGGGCATGGCTGGATTGAGCGAGCGCTAGGAGGAAGACTGCAGGAAGTCGCGCAGATGACCAGCCATCTGCTCCCACTCGATGAGGAAGGCGTCGTGCCCATGAGGCGAGGTCAGCTCCCGGTATGTCGCCTGGTTGCCGTTCGCACACAGCACGTCGACGATCTCGTGCTGCTCGTGCGGAGGATAGAGGATGTCGGAGTCGATTCCGATCACCATCGCGCGCCCCCGGAACGGCTCGAGGGCCCGGGCGGCGCTACCGCGGCCTTCGGCAACGTCGAAGTCGTCCATCGCGTGGGTGATGTGGATGTAGCAGTTGGCGTCGAACCGCTCGATGAACTTCTCCCCCTGGTAGTGCAGATACGACTCCACCTCATACGTGCCCGCCCCTTCGTCCCCTCGCGCCCGCACCTCCCTCCCGAATCGCGTCCGGAAGGACCGCTCGGCGCGGTAGCTGAGCATCGCGATCATCCGCGCCAGACCCAGGCCGGCATCGGGGCTCGTCCCCTTCCGCAGGTAATCGCCATCGTGCCAATTTGGGTCCGAGCGGATCGCCTGCCGAGCCGTCTCATTGAACCCGATCGCCCATGCGGAGTGTGCCAGGGAGCAGCCGATGGGGATGATCGAGCGGACCTGGTCCGGAGCCTGAGCCGCCCATTCCAGCACCTGGAGTCCCCCCAACGAGCCCCCAACTACGGTGACGATGGATCGGACGCCCACTCGATCGAAAAGGCGGCGCTGTACTTCCACCATGTCACGCACGTTGATCCGGGGAAAGCTCGGTCCATACGGCTCCCCCGTGGCGGGATTCACCGAGAGTGGCCCGGTCGTGCCGTAGCAGCTTCCCAGGATGTTGGCACAGAAGACCGCGTACCGGTTGGTGTCGAGCGGAGCCCCGGGGCCGATCATCGGATCCCACCATCCGGTCTCCCCCGCCGCCCGGGCGCTCCCGGTCAGGGCGTGGCAGACTACGATGGCATTGTCGCCATCGGGTGAGAGCTCCCCGTATTGCTCGTAGGCAACCTCCACCTCGGGCAAGGCATGGCCGCCGCTCAACTCGAGAGGCCCGAGAGAGGCCCGGTGGGTTCGGCTCTGGATGTTGGGCATGGACGTCTCCGGACCGGACCGCCCGGAGGTGCAGCTCACTCGCGACCTGGCGCACGGCTGCCCTCCGGAAGCGCGCCCCCTACAGCTCCTCGCTGGGCACGTGCTCCGCGACCCGACACGATCGCTAAAGGGTCGCGCGCAGCGCCTGGTCCAGGTCCTCCTTGATGTCGTCGATGTGCTCGATGCCCACGGACACGCGCACGAGCTCCGGGGTCACTCCCGAGCTCACCTGTTCCTCGTCGGTGAGCTGCTGGTGGGTCGTGGACGCCGGATGGATGACGAGAGTCTTCGCGTCTCCCACGTTCGCCAGCAGGCTGGAGAGCTGCACGTTGTCGATGAAGGCCTTCCCGGCCTCCATGCCTCCCTCCACGCCGAAGTTGAGGATCGACCCGAACATTCCGTCCCGGAGATACCGCTTCGCGATCGCGTGGTGTGGGTGATCCGGCAGTCCGGGATAGTTCACCCAGCTCACCGCGGGATGGTCGAGCAGCCAGGTGGCCAGCGCCATGGCGTTGCTGTCGTGGCGTTCCACCCGGAGAGAAAGGGTCTCGAGACCAATTAGGTTCAGGAAGGAGTTCATCGGGGCCTGCGCCATCCCCATGTCTCTCAAGCCCTCCACCCTCGCCTTGATGATGAACGCGACGTTCCCCATGTCGGGGAAATCGCCGAAAACCTCCCAGAACTTGAGTCCGTGGTAGCCCGGCGAAGGCTCCGTGAACATGGGATGCTTCCCGTTGCCCCAGTCGAAGCTCCCGCCGTCGACAATGATCCCTCCGATGGAGAGCCCGTGTCCCCCGATCCACTTCGTCGTGGATGCCACGATGATGTCGGCGCCGTGCTCCAGCGGACGAACACGAAAGCCTGCGGCTCCAAACGTGTTATCCACGATGAGGGGGATACCGTGATCGTGGGCGACCTTTGCGATCGCCTCGAAATCGGGCACGTTCAGCTGCGGGTTGCCGAACGACTCCACGTAGAGCGCCTTGGTCCGATCGTCGATCAGCCGCTCGAACTCGGCAGGCTCGTCCCCATCGACGAACTTCACCCCGATGCCGAGCCGCGGCAGCGTCACCTTGAACTGATTGTACGTCCCTCCATAGAGGAGCGAGGTCGACACGATGTTGTCGCCCGCCTGGCAAATCGTGGCGATCGCGAGGAGCTGAGCAGCCTGTCCCGACGAGGTGACCAACCCCGCCACACCTCCCTCCATCGCGGCAATCCTCTGCTCCACGACGTCGTTGGTCGGGTTCATGATCCGGGTGTAAATGTTCCCGAACTCCTGCAGCGCGAACAGCCGGGCGCCGTGATCCGCGTCCTGGAAGTTGTAGGAGGTGGTCTGGTAGATCGGAACCGCACGGGCTCCTGTGGCTGGATCGGGCTTCTGTCCGGCGTGAACCTGAAGCGTTTCGAAGCGTTGGGGCACGGTAGGCAATTCCTCGTTGGCAATTCGTCTCAGGGCTCCGGCGGGCCTCAACATCGAGGTGTCCGGCTTGACCGGGCGGCTGCGGCGGCACGCACGAAGGTATCGCGGCGCGAGCGGAGATGTCCAGACGGAAACGAGCAGGCTCGGCTCAAACCGACTAGGATATTCGGCCTCGGCGCAATCGTCTCGCCCCTCGTCGGGGCGGGGAACCCCGGCGGCGTCTTGCGGCTTTCAGGCATCCCGCTCGCTCCGACCGGTTGCGCTCAGTCGGTCGAGTCCAGGTAACACGAAATCCGAGAACCGGTGCGAATGAAATCCAGCAAAGTCCTGATCGCCCTGATCGTGATCGTCCTGGTGGCGGCCTTCTTCGTCGCCAACCTGGGTCGCTTCCTCAGCCTCGAGTGGTTCCAATCGCAACAGGACGCCATCGAGACCTTTTACGCCGAGCGGACCGCGCTCACGATGGGGATCTTCGCCGCAACCTACATCGTGGTGACCGCCCTTTCGCTCCCGGGAGCGGCGATCATGACCCTCGTCGGCGGGGCAATCTTCGGTCTGCTTTGGGGAACCGTCCTCGTCTCCTTCGCGTCTACGATCGGCGCGACCCTGGCCTTCCTCGTCGCAAGATTCCTCTTCCGAGAAGCCGTCCAGACCCGGTTCGCAAGACACCTCAAGGCGGTGAATGAAGGAGTGGAGAGAGACGGACCGCTCTACCTGTTCTTTCTGCGGTTGGTGCCCGCCTTCCCCTTCTTCGTGATCAACCTGGTGATGGCTCTGACCCCAATGAAGATCCTCACCTTCTTCGTCGTAAGTCAGGTCGGAATGCTCCCCGGAACGCTCGTCTACGTGAACGCGGGCACGCAGATCGCACAGATCGATACAGTGGCCGGAATCCTCTCCCCGCAGCTCATCGCCGCTTTCGCCCTCCTCGGCCTCTTCCCCTTCCTGGCCCGCTGGGTCGTTCGCGGAATCCAGCGCCGTCGCGCGCTTCGGGGTTGGTCCAGACCCAAGAGCTTCGATCGCAACCTCGTCGTGATCGGCGCCGGAGCTGCGGGCCTGGTGACCTCCTACATCGCCGCGATGGTGAAAGCTCGAGTCACCCTCATCGAAAAGGGCGACATGGGAGGCGACTGTCTGAATACCGGTTGCGTGCCTTCGAAAGCATTGATCCGGTCCGCCCGGTTCGTCGCCGACCTGCAGCGCCACGAGGAATTCGGCGTGAAGGAGGCGAGCTCGCGACACGAGTTCGCCGACATCATGGAGCGGGTCCGTCGGGTCGTGCGTACGATCGAGCCCCATGATTCGGTGGAGCGCTACGAAGGTCTCGGAGTGGAGGTGATCAAGGGGGAGGCCAGCATCACCGGTCCCTGGTCGGTGGAGGTCGGGGGAAGGACGCTCACCACCCGGCACATCGTGGTTGCGTCGGGAGCCCGCCCCTTCGTCCCTCCGATCCCAGGGCTGGAGCAGGTGGAATACCACACCTCGGATACCATCTGGTCCATCACCGAGAATCCCGGTGAGCTCCTCGTCCTCGGCGGAGGACCCATCGGATGCGAGCTGTCCCAGAGCTTCCAACGTCTGGGGGCGCGTGTCACTCAGGTCGAGATGCTTCCCCGACTCCTCGCCGCCGAAGACCCCGACGCCTCCGAAGCGATCGAGGCGCGCCTTCGCGCCGAGGGGGTACAGATCCTGACCGGCCACCGGGTCATCCGCTTCGAACGCGAAGGAGAGAAACAGCACGCCGTCACCGAACACGGGGGTGAGACCGTGCGAATCCCCTTCGATACCCTCCTAGTGGCCGTCGGTAGGCAGGCCAGGGTGGAGGGCTTCGGCCTGGAGGAGGTGGGCGTCACGATCAAGAACGGACGGATCGAAACCGACGACCACCTCCAGACCCGGGTCCCCACGATCTACGCCTGCGGCGACTGTGTCGGTCCCTACCAATTCACGCACGCGGCCAGCCACCAGGCTTGGCACGCCGCGGTGAATTCCCTCTTCGCCAATCCGTTCAAGCGCTTCAAGGTCGACTATTCCTTCCTTCCCCATGCCACATTCACCGACCCGGAGGTCGCACGGGTCGGACTCAGCGAACAGGAGGCGAAGGAGCGGGGGGTGGAATATGAGGTCGTGAGATACGACCTTAGCGGGCTGGACAGGGCGATCGCCGACGAGTCGGCGCTCGGGTTCGTGAAAGTCCTCACCAAGCCGGGAAAGGATCGAATCCTGGGTGCCACGATCGTGGGGAGCCACGCGGGCGACCTCATTGCAGAGTTCACTCTCGCGATGAAACACGGGATCGGGCTGAACAAGATCCTCGGGACGATCCACACGTACCCGACGTTCGCGGAGGCCAACAAGTTCGCGGCCGGAGAATGGAAACGGGCCAACGCACCGGCGAAGACTCTCCGACTGCTCGAACGCTATCACGCCTGGCGCATCGGGTGATCGCCCCCGAAACGAAACCCATCTCCGGGGAGACGGCATTGGCAAATAAGAAGGTGGTTCTGGCATACAGCGGCGGCCTGGACACGGCCTGCATCCTCCGCATTCTGATCCAGCGCGGATTCGAGGTCATCGCATACGTCGCCGACGTCGGGCAGAAGGATGACTTTCAGGAGGTGGCCGAGCGGGCCAAAGCCACGGGTGCGAGCACGGTCTACATTGAAGACCTCAGGGACGAGTTCGTCAGGGATTTCATCTTCCCGTCGATCGCAGGCAATGCGATCTACGAGAACCGATACCTCCTCGGGACGGCTCTCGCCCGGCCGGTGATCGCGAAGCGGCAGGTGGAAATCGCCCTCGAAGAAGAGGCTCAGTACCTCGCACACGGCGCCACCGGAAAAGGCAACGACCAGGTCCGCTTCGAGCTTGCCTTCGCCGCTCTGGCCCCGCAGCTCGAGGTGATCGCTCCCTGGAAGGAGCGAGAGTTTCTCGAACGGTTCCAGGGGAGAGCGGACCTCCTGGAGTTCGCCCGAGCCGAAGGGATTCCGGTCGAAGCCTCGGCCGAGAAGCCTTACTCGAGTGACGAGAACCTGATGCACCGCTCGTATGAGGCGGGGGCGCTCGAAGACCCGGACTGGTCCCCGCCCGACGACATGTTCAAGCTGACCACCTCGCCCAAGGAGGCTCCGTCCGAGGGCACGGAGATCGAGATCGCGTTCAAGGACGCGGTCCCGGTCCGGGTCGAGAATCTGGACGACGGCACGACCCGCACCGAGCCGGTGGAGCTCTTCGAATACTTGAACGAGGTCGGAGGGCGCCACGGCATCGGCCGGGTCGACATGGTCGAGAACCGCTACGTCGGGATCAAGTCGCGCGGAGTGTACGAGACGCCTGGAGGGACGATCCTGCACCACGCCCTGCGCGACCTCGAGGGCATTGCCATGGACCGGGAGGTTCTCCGACTCCGGGACATGCTCTCCCCGCGATTCGCCAAGGTGATCTACAACGGGTTCTGGTTCTCGCCGGAGATGGACTTCATCCAGGCCGCCTTTCGACAGTCCGAGCATCTCATCGACGGCACCGTCCGGCTCGAGCTCTTCAAGGGGAACGTGATTCCCAAGGGTCGCCGCTCGCCCAGCTCCCTCTACGACAAGGAGCTCTCTTCGATGGACGTGGCCGGAGGCTACGACCAGGAAGACGCCAAGGGCTTCATCCGGATCAACGCGCTCCGACTGCGTGCCCACAAGCTGATCCTGGGGCGGGCGGACGCAGGAGAAGAAGAGCCGGGCTGAGCGAAGGGAGCGCCCACTCGCGGCGGACGAGGGACGGTCAGCGCTTGCGGGCAATCAACCTTGCAAGCCCTCGCTCCCCCTCTTCCCGCTCGAAGATCCCCTCCTCGTGGAGGAGGATCTCGAGGCCAGCGGCAAACTCCAGGAGCTCACCCCGCTCCACGGTGAACTCCCGACGGATGTCGCCACCGAGAGCTTCCAGCTCCAGAACGCTGTACGTCTCGAAGAGGAGGAGGCCGCCGGGTCGCAGGCCGTCGATCAGCGCCGGAAGGAGCGGCCGAAGCAGGAAGAAGCTGTTCACGGCCAGGTCGAGGCTGCGCGGGGCGAGGGGCGGGTGGGCCAGATCCGCGAGCACCGGCTGGATCCGATCCTGGCCGGGTCGCATACGGGCTCGCAGGAGACGGAGCCCCTCGATCGAGAGATCGACCCCGACGACCCTCCACCCCCGTCGTGCCAGCCAGAGGGCGTTTCGGCCGGCCCCGCATGCGGCGTCGAACGCCGTTCCGCCGGAGGGAAGCCACTCCTGCGCGTCGAGCAGGAGTGGCGTAGGCCCCCGCACGTCCACCCAATCGCCCTCCGAGTAGCGCTCGTCCCACCGGGTTCGACGATCGCCTTCCCTCATCGAGCGCCTCCGTGCGAATCCCCTCTGGTGCGTCCCACCCCCGACCTCGTAGGATAATCGACCCGGGACACCCGCGCCTCTCCGCGGGCACGAACCGATCCTCGGACTCGAGTCTTCACTACCCCGGTATGCGACGCTTACTGCTCCTCCTGGCTGGAATTCCAGCTCTCTCCGGGTGCGGTCTCCCCGAACCCACCGGGGAACACCGAAACCGCCTGGTCGTGTCTTCGGTCTCGCCTCCGCGCACGTTCAACCCAGTGGTCGCCCGGGAGACTTCCAGCACCGACATCACCGACCGCCTCTTCATCGGGCTCACGCGGAGCGATGGGGTCACCGGAGAGGTGCTCCCCTACCTCGCTACCGAATGGGAGTCCTCGGATGGGGGACGGGCCTGGGAGTTCACCCTGCGCGAGGAGCTCCAGTGGTCGGACGGAGAGCCGCTCACTGCGGAGGACGTGAAGTTCACCTACGATCGGCTCTACCTGAATCCGGACATCGCCGCCTCCGGACGCGACATCCTGACGGTCGAGGGCGAGACCCCGGAGGTCACCGTGCTCTCGGACACCCGCATCCGTTTCGAATACTCCGAGCCCTACGCACCCTTCCCCAGAGCTGCAGCGCTCGGCATCCTCCCGCAACACGTGCTGGAGGACCGGGTCGACGCCGGAACCTTCGAGTCGGCCTGGGGCGTCGGAACCGACCCGAGCTCCATCGTGGTCAACGGACCGTTCATGCTGGCAGAGTACCGCACCGGACAGCGAGTCGTGTTGGAGCGCAATCCGCACTACTTCGAACGGGATGAGAATGGCGAGTCGCTGCCCTATCTCGACCGGGTCCAATTCGAGATCGTCCAGAACCTGGACGTACAGATCCAGAAGTTCCGCCTGGGCGAGCTCGACGTGATCGGAGTCACCGGCCAGTACTTTCCCCTGCTCAGCCCCGAGCGGGACCGCTTCGATTTCCGCCTCGAGCGTGTCGGGCCGGCGACGGGCACCACTTTTCTGGCCTTCAACATGAACACCGGCGAGGACCCGGAAACCGGGCGCCCCTACCTCGATCCGGTCAAGGCCGCCTGGTTCAACGACGTGGAGTTCCGTCGAGCCGCTTCCTATGCGATCGACCGCGAGGAGATCATTCGCATCGTGATGAACGGTCTCGGGCACCCGATGTGGGGACCCCTCAGCCCCTCTCAGGGCCCCTTCCATTACCCGGATGTGCGGCGCTACCCCTACGATCCCGATCGGGCTCGCCAGATCCTCGACGAGGCAGGATACATCGACCGGAGCGGCAACGGGATCCGGCAGGATCCGGACGGGAACCCCATTCGTTTCGTGATCGTCACCAACGCGGGGTCGGACACCCGGGTCCGCATGGCGCAGATGGTCCGGCGAGACCTCGCCGACATCGGCCTGGACGTGGGATTCAATCAGATCGACTTCAACGCCCTGGTGAATCAGCTCAGCTTCACCTTCGACTGGGAGGTCGTGGTCATGGGTCTGACCGGAGGCCCGGATCCGCACTTCGGGAGCAACGTCTGGCTCTCATCCGGGGGCCTCCACATGTGGCATCCCATGCAGGAGGAACCCCAACGACCCTGGGAGGCCGAGATCGACCGGATCTTCGTGGAAGCCGTGCGCGAGGCCGACGACAACCGTCGCCGCGAACTCTACTCCGAGTGGCAGGAGATCGTCGGGGAGCAGCTCCCCTTCATCTACCTTCCGAACGAGGAAATGATCTTCGCAATCCGCGACCGTCTGGAGAACGTGGAACCCGCCCCTCTCGGTGGCTACATGCACAATCTCGAGCGCATCGCCGTGCGGGACGAATAGTAGATGCTCGGATTCGTCATTCGAAGGCTGCTCGTCGCGGCCCTCCTCCTCCTGGCGGCGTCCTTCCTGACCTTCATGATGATCCAGCTCGCTCCTGGAGACTATCTCGCCCAGCTGAGGATGAACCCCCAGATCGGGGACGACGTGGTCGAGCAGATGGCAGAACGCTACGGCCTCAACGACCCTGTGCTGGTCCAGTACGGCCGCTGGCTGGGCAACCTGGCCCGAGGGGACATGGGCTTCTCCTTCGTCCATGAGCGACCCGTGGCGGGGCTCGTGTGGGAGCACCTTCGGAACACGATATTCCTCATGACCATGGTGATCCTGGTCACCTGGCTGATGGCGCTCCCCATGGGCATCTACTGCGCCATCAAGCAGAACCGACTCACCGACCGCGTGCTCTCGGCTCTGGCCTTTGTGGGGCTCTCGATCCCCAACTTCTTCCTCTGCCTGGTGGTGATGTGGCTCGCCGCCGAGATCGGCGGCATCCCGGTCGGAGGAATGACCTCGGCGCACTACGAGTACCTGTCGTGGGGAGGAAAGGTCGTGGATGTCGCCCTCCACATGGCGATTCCGGTGCTCGTGATCGCTACGGGGGCAATGGCGGGCCTTCAGCGAGTGACACGCGGCAATATGCTGGAGGTGCTGCGACAGCAGTACGTGACGACGGCCCGAGCCCGGGGACTTCCTGAACACCGCGTCATCTACGTGCACGCCTTGAGGAACGCAATCAACCCCCTCATCACGATATTCGGGTATCAGTTTGCTCTCCTCGTTAGCGGCGCTGCCCTCGTGGAAATCATCTACAGTTGGCCCGGGATGGGTCAACTCATCCTCGAGGCGGTCCTCACGCAGGACCTCTACCTGGTGGTCGGCGTCGTACTGGGGAGCGGGCTCATGCTCATCCTCGGAAATCTGCTCGCGGACATCCTTCTCGGGGTGAACGATCCGCGCATCAAGTTCGGTGAGCGGGGAGCGAGCTGAGATGCTTCGGAGACGATTGCGCCAATTCTGGGACATGTGCTGGACCAACGGCTTCCTGCTCTCTGCGGTCGTGTGCCTGACGCTCCTCTATCTGGTCGCGCTCTTCGCGGGCTTCGTCAGCCCCTACCACTATGACAACGAAGACCGGACACGGTCGTACCACCCTCCGACACGGATCCACGTCTTCGATGACGGTCGGCTCACGCGTCCTCACGTGCGCGAGTACGAACTCACCTTCGACGAGGACTATCGCCGAGTCTTCGTCCCGGTCGAGGGAGTACGGCACGACCTGAGACTTTTCGTCCGGGGAGACACCTACTCGTTTCTCGGGTTGCTCGAATGGGACCTGCACCTCTTCGGCGTCGGGGAGGAAGGCCGAATCTATCTTCTGGGAGCGGACAGCCGGGGACGTGACCTCCTGAGCCGGATCGCCTACGGTGCGCAGGTTTCGATGACGATCGGGCTGGTGGGCGTGGCGATCGCGCTCCTTTTCGGGCTCCTGCTCGGAGGGATCTCCGGGTACTATGGTGGCTGGATCGACACGGTGATCCAGCGTTCCACCGAGATCATCATGATCATCCCGGGATTCTTCCTCCTCCTCGCCCTCCGGGCCGCGTTCCCGCCTGATTGGGACTCGATCCGTGTCTACTTCTTCATCATCGTGATCCTGAGCTTCATCGGGTGGGCCTCGCTGGCCCGGGTCATCCGGGGCATGGTGCTCTCTCTCCGGGAAAAGGAGTTCGTCGCCGCCGCCCGAGTCCTGGGTGCCCCGGACCGATTCATCATCACTCGGCACCTGATTCCCAACACCGCGTCCTACTTCGTGGTCTACGCGAGTATCTCGATCCCGGGATACATCCTGGGGGAGTCGGCTCTCAGCTTGCTCGGCCTGGGCATCCAGGATCCGCACGCGAGCTGGGGGAACCTCCTCCAGGAAGCGATGAGCATCACCCAGATCCAGCTGCACCCGTGGATCCTTCTCCCCGGATTCTTCATCTTCGTCGCGGTGATGAGCTTCAACATCGTAGGAGATGCGCTCCGTGATCTCCTGGATCCGCAACAGGAGGTCACGACGACGATATGAGCCTCCCGAATGCTCAACCGGAAAACAACGCGTCGGGCGCCGCCGCGGAGGAACCTCGCCGGATCCTCGAGGTGCGAAATCTCTCCGTGGAGTTCTACCCGGGCTCGACCCGGGCTTTTCACGCCGTGGTCGACGCGAATTTCGAGATCGAAGCGGGGAAGATGGTCAGCGTGGTGGGTGAGAGCGGTTGCGGCAAGACCCTCTCCGCACTCGCGCTGGTGGGGCTCACACCGCCCGCGGCTCGCTGCCGGGGCACCATCGTCCACGGATCGCGGAGCTTCGAGGCCAGCTCCTCGGCCCTCGCGCGTCTCAGGGGGCGGGACGTCGGAATGGTATTCCAGGAGCCGATGACGGCGTTGAACCCGCTCTTCTCACTCGACAGGCAATTTCGGGAAGTCCTCCGTTATCTCCGGGGCGTGGAGGATCGGAAAGAGGCCCGGGACATCAGCACTGAGCTTCTGGACCGAGTGGGTCTTGATCGCCCCGAGCGGAGAGTGAACCAGTTTCCGCACCAGCTTTCGGGAGGTCAGCGCCAGCGGGCGATGATCGCGCTCGCATTGGCAGGAGAGCCGAGCCTGCTGATTGCAGACGAACCCACTACGGCCCTGGACGCCACCCTGGAGCGACGCGTGATGGAGCTCTTCCGGAAGCTCGCGGACGAGGGCCTCGGAGTGCTCATGATCTCCCACGACTTGCCCCTCGTAGCTGACGTGAGCGACCGGGTGGTGGTGATGTATTCAGGATACACCGTCGAGAATGGACCTGCCCACCAGCTCGTCGACGCCCCTCAGCATCCCTATACCCGCGGGCTCGTCGCTTCTGCTTCGGCGATCGTGTTGGGAGACACCCCGCGCCTTCCTGTCATCCCCGGCGAGGTTCCGTCGCCGGACCGACGACCCGGCGGCTGTCCGTTTCACCCCCGCTGCCCCGAAAAGCTGGATCGTTGCGAATCGGAGTTCCCTCCCGAGTCCGAACCGGTCGCCGGGGTCCGCACCGCCTGCTGGGCGAGAGGAGGGGACCAATGACGCTCCTTCGGACGATCGACCTGGCGAAGCACTTCGTGCTGGATACGGACATGCGGGGCCGTCCCACCGAAGTCGAGAAGGCGGTGGACGGCGTGGATCTCACTCTCGCAGAGAACGAGATCCTCGGACTCGTGGGCGAGAGCGGTTGTGGAAAGACCACCCTGGCGAGGCTCCTCCTCAGGATCCTGCGCCCGACCCGGGGCGAGGTGCACCTCGATGGCCGGCGGATCGACCATCTCTCGGAACGAAGCCTCCGGGAGATCCGGCCGAAGCTCCAGGCCGTCTTCCAGGACCCCTCGGAATCCTTGAATCCCCGATTCACCATAGGAGAGTCGATCGGCGAGGGGCTCCGTCACCTGACGGACCTCTCACACGACGAGAGCCGGCGCCGGGTGCACGAAGGCATGGAGCGGGTGGGACTTCCTGCGCGCATTGCCGATCACTACCCTCACCAGCTCTCCGGTGGTCAGCGCCAGAGGGTCGGGATTGCACGGGCGCTCGTCCTGAGGCCCCGCCTGGTGATTCTCGACGAACCGACGAGCGCACTCGACGTGTCCATCCAGGCGCAGATCATCAACCTCCTCTTCGACCTGAAGGACGAGAACCGCCTGAGCTACATCTTCATCAGCCACGACCTCAACCTCGTTCGCTATGTGAGCGACCGCATCGGGGTGATGGTGGCCGGTCGCATCGTCGAGATGGGACCGACCCGGGATGTCGTAGAGAATCCTGAGCACACCGAGACCCGAACTCTTCTCGAGGCCGTCGCCCGCGAAAGGGTGGCCGGATCGGCACCGGGGGGTCCGGGGCGGGGCTGAGCACCTCGACACAGCCTCCGCCCCGGTCGAGATCATCCGTGCACGGCCGGCGCTGTCCGCCCACGTGACCAGGAGTCATGCTCGGCGACGGCTCGCCGTCCCCGATCCGCTAGCAGCCGTTGCCCGCTGGCAGCGACCAGTTCCTCCACGCGCACCACCAGCTCCCACGGGGAGGGCCACTCCCCCCTCGACGCGATCCGACCGTTCAGGAGGACCCCGGAGCTGGGAAGCCTGAGGAGGGTGCGCAGGGTCTCGCTCCAGCCGAGCCCGTGAGATCGGGCCACCCGAAGGACCGCCAGCAGGACGGAAAGCGGGCTCGAGGAATCCACCACCTCGACGCTCACTTCGACTCCGAAGCGTTCCCGGATGGTGCGGTAGAGCGGACCCAGGGACTCCATTCTCGCGCGGGCACGAGCGATGGAAGGATCGCCGGGCTGGGATTCGAGCGCAGTGGAGTTGAGCTCGCCAAGGAGTCCGGTGAGCTCGGGCTCGGACTCGCGCAGGAAGACAATGCTCGGCCTCGTATACTTGGAAACCTCCCTCATGGTCATTCGTGAAGCGAGCGCGTCGCTCGCATCGGTAGCGCCGCGCGAAATCATCTCGCGTCGGGTCACCGACCGGTGTCGGCCCTGGCAAGTGCGAGTCCCGTGCCATTCCCGCCAGCAATGACAGATGTTATTGTTGAGCTGCAGGTTAGAACATTCTTCCAATGCGATTGCGAGGCCGTTCGCCCTTCCCGCAGGTGCGTTCTGGCCGCGATCCTACGAAATTGTAGGATCGCGGTGGTGTGGTGGGCGATCGTCCCGAAACGAGGAGCGACCGACGATGAG
>SLCK01000069.1 GCA_007125845.1 Gemmatimonadota bacterium | reverse complement strand
TCGAGGCCTTCTTTCAGGTTGGCGATGCCCACCGCAGTTCCCGATCCCTCGTGGGAGGCCGGCTTCCACGAGTCGAGAAACACGATCCGGAGCGGATCGGTCGCGGGCGCGCCGGGGCCGTGCAACTCAGGCCAGGGTGTCGAGCCGGGCGGCCAGAATGAAATCGTTCTCGCTGAGCCCGTCTATGGAGTGGGTGAAGATCTGCACGGTGGCCTTTCCCCAGGTCAGCGCGATCTCGGGGTGGTGCCCCTCGGCCTCCGCCGCGCCTCCGACGCGGTTCGTGAAGGCGAGGGCGCCGAGGAAATCGTCGAACTCGAAGGTGGCCTCCAGGTGGTGCTCATCGATGATTTCCCACCGATCCGAGAGGGCGTCCCGGTAGGGGTCCAGGTCTTTTCCCCGGAGAGGTGGAGTCCCTTCGGGCAGGGGCCGGCAGTGTCGGGAGAGGAGGTCCAGGGCCATGATGGGAGCTCCTGTTTCGATGGGGGGAGAGGTAGAGCGGCTGAATTTCGAACTACCCGTTCGGTGCGGTTGGAGGTCCAACCTTCTGCACGTACCACCTCCCATCGATGAGATCGCGGTAGAGGGTCAGGATCTCGCCCTGTTCCAGGACGGCCTGGTGGTAGAGGCGGGACACGGGACACCTCCACCACTCGTCGTCGATCCGCCAGCTTTCCCGGATGGACACGACTTTCCGGGGCCTTCCGCGACCGCGGACACGCACCTCCACGGGGTCCCCTCTCCGGTCGACTCGGACGCGGATCGGGGACGGGGAGCCCAGGGGCCGGAGAGGGGTGGCGTTTCTCATCGGACAGGATCCCGGGGCTCGAGCGCCATGAGCGCGTGGCGCCGTTCCGGGATCCGCGACCAGGGATCGACCTCGACCACCCGGTACAGGGGGGAGTGGCCCAACTTCAGGGTGAGCTCGCGGACCGCTTCCCGCAGGTTCCGTGAGATTCGATCCTCGCCTTCCGTCGACCTCTCGCGGAAGAGGGAGCGCTGGAACGCCGGAGCTCCGAAATCGAAGAACTCCACGAAAAGGCTCTCCAGCGCCCGGGGAGGGGGGGAGAGGACGATCCGGCCGCGCAGGGGATAGGCCAGGTCCTCCCTGCGCGCGGAGGGTTCCCGGAGGGTGGCCTCCACCTGCCAGGACCCTCCTTCTTCCAGGTGCCCTCCCATCCGGACTCCCCGGACGCTTCGCTCTCGACGCTCCACTCGATCCAGCCCCCGCTGCAGGAGTCGGTCCAGCGCTCTGTGGAGGGTTCCCCGCTCTCCCACGGGGGAGGGAAAGTTGAGCGCGACCCGGATGGGCCGGGGGCGGTGCAGGGGGAGCACCGGATCGATGCGCTCCCCGCGCGCCAGAGCCCGGGCCTCCCGGCCCGGGGCTCCGAAGTGACGGACGAGTGCCGGGAGGGGAAGCTTTCCCAGGTCTCCCAGTGTGGTGATCTCGAGGCGCTTCAACCTCTCCAGCGCCTCCGTCGACAGGGGAAGGGCCGAGATGGAATGAGGAGCCAGGAAGCCGGGCAACTCCTCCGCTTCCACCAGGACGGGAGATCCCGGTCGGGCCGAAGCGGCCGCCATCGAGGCCCCGAAGAGACCGGGACCTCGACCCGCTCGAATGGCGGCCACCAGGGGACGGGGCAGGACTTCCAGCAGGGTGTGGAGGATCCGTTCTACCTGGGCTCGGGGAGGCCCGTACAGGCGTTCCAGGCCGTCGACGCCCACATGGAAGGTGCCCGGAGTCGTGGGTCGCACCACCGGGCTCACCCCTTCGAGGACCTCCAGGATCTCGCCCGTGACCACATCATAGTGAGCGGGATCGGGCTCGAGGAGGGTGAGGGCGGGGCAGAGTGAAACGGCACGGGACACCCGCATTCCCGGCCGCACTCCGAGTCGGGCTCCTCGTTCCGATACCTGCCAGACGTCCCGCTGTCCCCCCGACTCTCCCGGAGAGAGGAGGGCCACCGAGGTGGCGTCCAGCTCCGGGGTCCGCACCAGCTCGAGACGAAGCTCGAAGGTCGGCAACCAGAGACAGGTGGACATGCGGGAGGAGGGGATGGGGGGAGGCATGGATCCGAGGAGGTGTGTGCGTCATCGTACCGAACAAAAGCCGAAGATGGAAGGTACACCGGAGCTCGGGGCCGGAGCAAGGAGGAGGTTCGCTCAGCGAGCCGGGTCGGCCGAAGTGGCCTTCCGGGAAAAGGGGCGACCTCGGGGGGGCTCGTCAGCGAGAGCCCGTCAGTGGGGGAGGCGGCTCCGGAGCATTCCGTAACTCCACGTTCCCAGGATGGCGGAGATGACGGCGACTCCGATGGCCGGGATGCCCGCGCCCAGGAGGGCGAAGAGGGGACCCGGACAGGCACCGGTGAGCGCCCATCCCACTCCAAAGAGAAGCCCTCCGACGACGTAGCGGATGCCCCGTCCCAGCACTTTGGGCGGGATCACGATCGGCTCTCCGTCAAGTGAGCGGAGCTTTCCCTTCTTGATGAGGAGGACGGAGGGGATCGCAACGGCCAGCGCCGTGGCGAAGATTCCGTACATGTGGAACCCCTGGAATCGGAACATCTCCTGGATCCGGAACCAGGAGATGACCTCTCCCTTCGTGATGAGGAACCCGAAGAGAGTGCCGATTACGAGGTACACAAGAAGCCCGCGGGCTCGATTGGACGAGGAAGTCATCTCACGCCTCCTTCAGAAGAGCAGGGGAAGGAGGAGGTGCGTCGTCGCGATCCCCCCCACGAAGAAGGAGGCGATCGCGATCAAGCTCGGGAGCTGCAGGTCGCCCAGCCCCGCGATGCCGTGTCCCGAGGTGCACCCGCCCGCCCAGGCCGCTCCAAAGCCGACGAGGAAGCCTCCCAGCCCCAGGACGATCCAGCCGCGAAGCGACGAGAGCGCTTCAATGGCGAAGAGGTCCGCCGGGACCAGCCCTTCGAAGTCCGTGATCCCGAGTGCGGACAGGTCCGCCTGGGTCGCAGCGGCGATCGCGATCGGCTCCGGGTTGGCGAAGACGTATCCCGCGAGGAAGCCTCCGAGAACGATGCCTCCCGCGAAGGCCAGGTTCCATCCTCCCTTACCCTTCCAGTCGTAGCGGAGGTACTCGGTCGGAGAGGGGAGGGTGGCCGCGCAGATGTGCCGCAGGTTGGCACTCACCCCAAAAAGCCGGTTTCCCAGGAGAAGGAGAATGGGAACGAAGAGTCCGATCAGGGGACCGGCGACCCACCAGGGCCAGGGACGGTACACGAGCTCGATCATGGGACGGCTCCGTTGGAGGACACGCACGAGGTTTCAATGCACCGAAGGAACGCACCCCCCGAGTGCAGGTCAAGGGGACCGGGGAGGGCCCGGCCGAAGGGCGACGCCCCTTCTTCAACAACCTTCTAGAACTCGCCGATGAAGGTGATCTCGGGTTCGAGCTCGTACCCCAGCCTCTCGAGAACGGTATCCCGGGCCAGGTCGACCAGATAGCGCACTTCCTCCGCCGTGGCTCCCCCGAGGTTGACGACGATGTTGGCGTGCTTGTGGAAGATCCCGGCTCCTCCGTGGACGTATCCCTTGAGCCCGCACTCGTCGATCAGCCTCCCGGCTCCGATCCCGTCGATCTTCTTGAAGATCGATCCGGCGCAGGGGTAGAGCCATAGGTCGGGGTGTCGATCCTCCCTCCAGGAGAGATTGCCCCGGATCACCTCGCGGAGCTCCTCGATCGGCGTGGGCTCGAGGCGGAAGGTCGCCGAGAGGACGATGTCGTCCCGGTGGTGGAGGATCGAGTCGTCGTACCCGAACTGGAAGTAGTCCACGTCGACCGTGAGGAGCTCCCCCTCCTCAGTGAGCAGTCGAGCCGACTCCAGGATTTCCTCGATGAAAACCGTACGCTCCCGAGCAGGGGCCGGAGACAGGAAGTGCAGGTTCTGCCAGAGAGCGCCTCCGACGGTGCTTGGAATGCCCACGAAGTGGTGGAGCCCACCGAGGCCCCGCGAAACCGTGGCCTGGATGAGATCCGGATAGGTTTCGACACCGGCCCCCGCTTCGACCCGGATGTCGTCAAGAAACCGGACGCCCCCCACCTCGGACCGGATCACGAGTCCACGGAAGCCTCGGTCGGCCACCAGGATGTTGGCACCTCGGCCCAGGAGGAAGTGGGGGACGCCGAGCTCACGTGCCGCTGAGACGGCCGCGACGAGCTGGTCGGGGGTGCGAGCCCGGACGAAGAGATCGGCCGATCCGCCGATCTGAAAGGTGGTGAAGGGGGCCAGGGCGACGTCGCGTTCGAGGACGGCACCGGCCAGGCGCTTCTCGAGCTGTTCGACGGGGTACCGGTTCGTCTTGACCATGGATTCGGTGACGTGGCTCTTTCGGGCGCGAGCGGAGGAAGCAAGCGGAGGAGATGTCGACCCCTTCCGCGAACGGGCTCGGAAGCTATCGGTCGAGAGACAGCCCCGACACCGGACGGGAGGCCCACGTGGCGGTCCGACTCCCTGGAAGATAGCTTCTTCTTCATCCTGGACCATTGGTGGCAAGGGAGGGGCGATGAGCATCGAGCGCAGCGGTCGTCGATCGATTCTCCTGGCTGGAGGAGGGGAGTTGGGTCGGGAGCTGGCGATCTCCGCTCGTCGGCTTGGCGTCCGGGTGATCGCCGCGGACGGAGATCCGGCGGCGCCGGCGATGCGTGTGGCTGACATCCGGGAGGTGGTCCCGCTCGCGGACGGTGCGGCGCTCAGGGGCGTGGTGAGGAGCTACGCCCCCGACGTGGTCGTCTCCGTCACCGACGACGTGGAGATCGAGGGGCTCCGAGCGGTGGAGGAAGACGGCACTCCCGTGGTCCCGAGCACCCGCACCTCGGAGCTCCTCAGAGACCGGGAAAGCTTCGCCGTGGTGGCCGACGGCGAGCTCGGCCTGCGAGTCCCCCGCTTCGCCTTCGCCTCTTCGGAGGAGGAGCTGCACGAAGTCTGCGAAGAGGTCGGCTACCCCTGCGTCGTGAAGCCCGCCGCCCTGTCCGGGGGACGGGGGCGCAGCGTCGTGTCCGGATCCGCGAGGGTGTCGTTGGCCTGGGCCTTCGCGCAGGAGGAGGCTCCGTCGGGAGACCGCCGGCTCCTGGTGGAGGAGTTCATCGACTTTCGAACCGAAGTCACCCTGCTCGCCCTCAGGGCCGGGGGAGCGATGACGCGTTTCCTGGAACCCATCGCCTTTCGTGAGGAGCAGGGGGAGAGACGCGAGGCGTGGGTCCCTTCCGAGATCTCGGAATCCGAGTTGACGCGGGCCGGAGAGGCAGCCGAAGCGCTCGCTAACCGTGTTGGCGACAAGGGGCTTTTCGCCGCCGACTTCTTCTTGACCGACGATGAAGTCATCCTCTCCGGTCTCTCGGTCGGTCCCCGAGAGACCGGAATCGTGACCCTGCTTTCCCACGACCTCTCCTCGTTCGACCTTCATCTTCGGGCGATCCTCGGTCTTCCGGTTCCCACCGTGCGCTTCCATGGTCCCTCCGCGGCTGCGGCGATTCTCGCCGGACGGAACGGCGGCGCGATCGAGCCCCGTGGCATTGAGCGGGCGCTCCAGGTCGAGACTGCGCAGATCCTGGTCTTCGAGAGGGGACGGGGGCTATCGGGACGGAAGCTCGGTTGGGTGCTCGCCGCGGGAGGCACTGCAGAGGAGGCCCGATCTCGGGCCCTGGAGGGTGCCTCGCGGGTCTCAATCGCGTACCCCACATGAGCCGGGCCGGGGCGTCTGGAGGGCCCGAGCCAGCAGGCGCCTCGCACGTACTCCTGTACGACGGCGCGTGCGAGATCTGTCGACGCTCGGTCGAGTGGTTCGAGCGCTCCTCTCCTCGGGTGTCGGTCGAGGCGTTGCCCTATCAGGATTCCGAGGTTCCGCACCGATTCCCCGACATACCCGACGAGCGGATGCGCGAGGCGATCCAGCTCGTGCGATCCGACGGGCAGAGGTGGGAGGGCGCACGGGCCGCCGAGGAGCTCCTGAAGATGGTCCCTCGCTGGCGTCGGCTCGCGCCAGCGTTTCGGGTTCCAGGTGTGCGGCGGATCGCCCAGGGCGCCTACCGCTTGGTGGCCAGGAATCGCAGACGCTTCGGGTGTGGAGATCACTGCGGGGTGGCCGGCGAGTTTCCAGACTCCACCGGGGAAGCCGTTTCGGACGAGGACTCCGACTCCGGGCCAGGCCGCTGATCGCGTGTCAGCTGTCCTGCCGGAGCAGCCACCACCCGGCGAGCGCGAGCGGGAGAAAGAGCATGAGGATAAGGGCCGCAGGGTGACCCAGTAGCCCGGGTTCCCTCGCGATCACCTCGAAGGAGGCAGATCCCTGCCCGGCCTCCCCCCTCACCTCCACGACGATCTCCCACGGTCCTTCCACGCCCAGCCCGAATTTCGCGGCGTAGTAGCGGGGATCATCGGCCTGCTCGCGCGTGGCCCGGACTTCCCGCTCCGGACCCGGCTCGCGTAGCGGCCGCGGTCTCACCAGGACCTCGAGTCCTTCCGGCACACCCACGAGCCCCTCCTGGACCACGAGGACGCTCACGTCGAGCGAGTCGGGGCGAACGGGCGTCGGGTCTGTGTAGATCGAGACCCGGTAGGCTCCCATCGTCAGGTTTGCCAGGCGGAGCATACCGCCATTGGCCCCGAGCTCAAGCGGTAGCAGGAGCAGGAGAGCGAGAATGGCGACGAGGCAGGACTCGCGATGGCTCGGAGCTCGGCGAGGCTCCCCGAGGCCGCGCGGTCGTTCCACGAAAATGCTCCGGTCAGATGGCTTGGAAGGTTCCCCTCATCTCCATTGGCTGGACGAGGAGCCAGATTCCCAATCCCGTCAGCAAGGTGGCGAGGACGGCCCATGGAAGGAAGGCCAGGCCGGCCGTCCGCGGAGCGCTCTCCTCCCTGCGGGCGATTCGATATCCCACGATGAGGCTGAGGAAGAGGCCGCCCTGGAGGAGGAGGATCTCCACGGGAAAGATCCAGCTCTCCGGCACCACCGCGCCCGTGCCGGAGCGAGGCGCGGGCCCGCCCGAGAAGCCGAGGTCGGCGAGGTACTCCTGGACGAGGGGCACGAGCGTGAGCCCGCCGATGAGGAGGTGGAAGAGGTAGTGGGCCGCCCACATCCCGAAGCCGAGGGGGACGAGGGCCCAACCGTAGGTGCTGATTCGTCGGGAGAGGGAGTCGCCGCCCCCACTGAGCCTGCGGCTGGCCGCAGCGGTCGCTCCCACCAGGCCGAACGGCACCACCACGAGCCCGATCCCGAAGAAGAGGGCGAGGGTGACCGATTCCCATGGGATTCCCAGAGTCGAAGCCATCCAGCTCTGCAGAGCGAAGACCGGTTCCACCATCCCGAAGGCATTCACGAAGGCGGCGAAGACGAGGAGGAGAGCGAGAGCGGCGAAGTCCGGACGCCGTGAGATCCGCCCGATGCCGGAGCGCACCGGGTCGCGTTCGAGCTCAGCGGCCGGTGAGCGGACGAGGATCCCCACGTTGTCGTGAGGACAGGCGTGGATGCACTCCAGGCAGAAGGTGCAGTCCAGGTTGCCTTCCTTGCGGGGCTGGAAGAGTGCGAGCTCGCACCCGCCTTGAACGAGCCCTCGCCTCCCCAGCGCCCGCCCCGGCGCGGCGCCACCTTCGAGCACCGCGACACCCTCCTTCCGGTCCATCCGAATGGGAAGCGGCTCGGGTCCCTCGGCGCTCGCCCCGGGGGAGGCGGCGTAGCGGCCGCGAATGCAGTCCTTCGTCCTGCAGCGCTCGCAAACCTCCGGATCCCGAACCGCCACCTCGGTCGGAGAGATCATGCCGTTTACGAAGTGGAACTGTCCGATCGGACAGAGATGCTTGCAGAACGACGCGCCCTTGAAGAAACCGTCGATCACGAAGGCCAGGATGAAGTAGCTGAGGGCCACCCAGGCGGTGAGCCAGGGGCTCGCCCACAGATTGAACGCCTCGTAGGCCCAGAAGAAGAGGAGAAGCAGGGCAACCGCCGCCCACTTCGAGCGGAGAACCCTCGGCCAGGACCGCGAAGCGGGAAGGAATCGTTTGGCCAGTCTCCTGGGAAGCATGAAGGGACAGGCCATGCAGAAGAGGTTGCCGATCACCAGGAGGGCCAGGACCACGAAGCCCCGCCAGTGCACCCAGGGGAGGACCCCCGCCAGGTTCAGGGGGGCGAGTTGCGGCCCGAACAGGCCGTCGAGGATGATGAGGATCGCGAGCCCCAGGAAGATGGACTGGAGCACGGTCCGGGCGTGGCGCCACCGGAGGAAGGGTCCCAGGATCGGCGCCCGAAGGAGGTCCAGGGGAGGGCGTCCTGGGCGGTCGGGAGGGGTCAAGCGCCGTCCTCGGTCGGGGGCCCTCCCGAGATCACCCGTAGCTCACGGGTTCGCACCCCCTGCCGGCCGTCGGCGAGCGTGATCTCCAACCTGAGAATCCAATCTCCGCCCATCGTGAACTCGAACTCCGGCACGATGTAGCGGCCGAGATCCGCCGGCTCGGCCCGCTCCCTCACGGGCGCCATTCCGGCATGGCTCATCGTTCCCTCTACCTCGATCGAGGCGTCGGACACCGGAGCTCCGGCCGAGTCCGTCACCGAGACGACAAGTCGAGACGGCCCGACGATCGGAGGGGTGGGCGCGGTCTCCACCTGGACCTCGATCGGGAGGTCGTCTTCCGGCAGGTCTCCCCGGCAGCCGAACGCCGCGATGAGGATCACCGCAGTCAGAACCGAGGCGGTCCGGAGGTTGAAGCCATCCTTCGGCGGGGTGGTCATCCGCCGAGAAAAGGGGCGAGGGCCTCGACCATCGGGCCCTCGTCGAGGTACGGCTGGAGCAGTTGGACGATCCGACCGTCGGCGTCCACCACGAAAGTTCGAGTGGAGTGCTCGACCATGTAGTCGTCAGGACCGTCTCCCTCGTGGTGTTGGGGATCCGGGGGAAGGTCGGTGGCTTCCTCGGCGACTCCCGAGGGAAGGGGACCCGATTCGGGCTCGTGGTCCTCGTGGTCCTCGTGCGCGTCGTGCGATCCACCGTTTCCGTCCGCGTGGCTCTGCACGTACACCCCCCAGTCCGCCGCGGCGCGCTCCAGCTCCTCGGAGCTGCCGGTCGCGGCGATGATCGAGGGATGGAAGTTGTCCATCCACCGATCGAGGGCCTCGGGCGTGTCACGGTCGGGATCGACGCTCACGAAGATCCCCTGGAATCCAACGCCGCGGGCTTCCAACTCTTCCAGCGCCCGGCTCCAGTGGAGCAAGGTTGCGGGACAGACGTCGGGGCAGTTGCTGAACCCGAAGAAGACCAGGACGAGCTGCCCCCGGAAATCCTCGAGTCGCACCGGTTCTCCTCCTGTCGAGACGAGGGCGAGCTCGGGAGCCGGATAGGGCTCGATGTCGATCGCCGCAGGATTCCAGGCGGAACCGTCATCGAACGCCGGCTGCACCAGGAAGACGTACACCGAGAACACGGCGAGGCCCATCAGGGCTCCGGTGACGATCTGAAGGAGGCGATGCGAGGACATGATCTGTGCCGAGGTTGCAGGGGAACCTGGAATGTGTGGAAACCCGGGGCGTGTGTCGAGGACGTAGCTACCCGCTTGACTCGGGAAGGTAACCGCCCTAGGTTTAGCCTGGGCTAAATCTCTATTTAGGATGAGCTAATCATGCAGTCGTCGTCGCGCGCGAAGGCAGGACCGAGCGCCCCATCTGGACCCGGGATCGTCCGAGCCACGGTTCGGTCAGCGGTGTTTCCGGCCCTGTTTCCACTCCTTTTCCTCCTCCCGCTCTCCGGGTGCGCCGGGGACGTCAGGGGCGGGGAAGACGGTCGCCTCAACATCGTCACCACGATCGGGATGATCACAGATGTGGCGGAGCGCGTCGGCGGTGAACGGGTCGCGGTGACGGGCCTCATGGGTCCCGGGATCGACCCCCATCTCTACAAGGCGAGCGCCGGTGACGTTCGCAGGCTCTCCTCCGCGGATCTGATCTTCTACAACGGCCTGCACCTCGAGGCCGCGATGGCCGAAGTGCTCCGCCAGATGGATGGGCGGACGCGGACGCGGGCGGTGACAGACGGAGTCCCGGTTGATCGGCTCCTCACCCCACCCGAGTTCGAGGGGCAGTACGATCCCCACCTCTGGTCGGATGTGGCCCTCTGGATGTTCGTAGTGGATGCGGTGGCCGAGACCCTGTCCGAGATCGACCCGGAGGGCGAGGAGCACTATCGTCGCAATGCCCAGGAGTACCTCGAGGAGCTGGAGGAGCTGGATGCGTGGGTGCGCGGGCGGGTGGCGGAGGTTCCGGAAGAGCGCCGTGTGCTCGTCACGGCCCACGACGCCTTCAATTACTTCGCGACGGCGCATGGCTTCGAAGTGGAGGCTCTCCAGGGACTCTCCACCGCGACGGAGGCGGGAACGGGGGACGTGCAGCGTCTGGCTCGTTTGATCACGGAGCAGGCGATTCCCGCGATCTTCATCGAGTCCTCCATTCCCCGCCGAAACGTGGAGGCCGTGCAGGCCGCGGTTCGGGCCCGCGGCGGTCAGGTCGAGATCGGAGGGATGCTCTTTTCCGACGCGATGGGGGATGCCGGGACCGACGAGGGGACGTATCCCGGGATGATCCGCCATAATGTGAACACCATCGTCGACGCCCTCACCAGGGAGTCTGCCTCCGAACGGGTCGCCGACGCGTCACGGAGATGACCGAGCCCGCCATAGAGGTCAACGACCTGACGGTCGCATACCATGAACGGCCGGTCCTCTGGGACATGGACGTGCGGGTCCGCGCGGGAGCGCTAACGGCGATCGTGGGTCCGAACGGGGCGGGCAAGACGACGTTGATCAAGGCGATCCTCGGGCTCGTTTCGCCCGCGGCCGGCCGGATCCGCATCCTGGGACGGAAGTACCGCGAGGCCCGCCGGGAGGTCGCGTACGTGCCCCAGCGAGGAACCGTCGACTGGGATTTCCCCACTTCGGTCCTCGACGTCGTCCTGATGGGGACCTACGGGGGACTGGGATGGATGCGCCGTCCGGGCCGAAAGGAGCGGGAGCGGGCCGAGGCGGCCCTGGAGCAGGTCGGGATGGAGGCGTTCGCCCAGCGTCAGATCAGCCAGCTATCCGGAGGGCAGCAGCAGCGGGTCTTCCTGGCGCGGGCGCTCGTGCAGGATGCTAGCGTCTACCTCATGGACGAACCCTTCCAGGGTGTAGACGCCCGCACGGAACGGGCGATCGTGGAGGTTCTGCGACACCTGCGGGAGCGCGGGAAGACCGTCGTGGCCGTGCATCACGCTCTCCAGACGGTCCCCGAGTACTTCGACGACGTCGTGATTCTCAATGTGCGAAAGATCGCCGCCGGGCCCGTAGCTGAGGCGTTCACCGAGCAGCACCTGCGGACGGCCTACGGGGGACGGGTGCCGTTCCTTCAGGGGGTCGCGCCCTCTCCTCCCGCGACGCCTGGCGTACAGGAGTCCCCGGATCCGGCTGCGGATCGGAGGGGGACCTTCTCGGGGGGCGCGTGACCCTCGGAGAGCTGTTGCAACTCCTGCTCTTCGACTACACGCTGCGGACCGTGGCCCTCGGCACGGCGGCGCTCGGAGCGGTGGCCGGCGCCCTGGGCTGCTTCGCCGTCCTTCGTCGTCAGAGCCTCGTCGGAGACGCGATCGCCCACGCCGCCCTCCCGGGGATCGGACTGGCCTTCCTCCTCACGGGAATGCGAGCGACCCCGATCCTCGTCCTGGGAGCCGCAATCTCCGGTTGGATCGGGACCCTTTTCGTCCTGGGCATCGTCAGGAGCTCGCGGATCCGTGAGGACGCGGCGCTCGGGATCGTCCTCTCGGTATTCTTCGGACTGGGGCTCGTGATCCTGACCTTCGTCCAGCGGCGGCCCACGGCCGCACAGGCGGGGCTGGAGACGTTCCTCTTTGGCCAGGCCGCCACCCTCCTTGCTGGAGACGTCGTGCTCATCGTAGGGGTCGGTGCGGCCGCTCTCCTCCTATTGGCGCTCTTCTGGAAGGAGTTCAAGCTCCTCTCTTTCGACCCGGAGTTCGGAGCCTCCGTAGGATTGCCCATCACGCGTGTCGACATCCTGCTTACCAGCTTGCTCGTCGTGGCCATCGTGATCGGTCTGCAGGCCGTGGGAGTGGTTCTCATGAGCGCTCTCGTCGTGGCTCCTGCGGCGGCGGCCCGGCAGTGGACGGATTCACTCGGAATCATGGTCCTGCTGGCCGCCTTCCTGGGTGCTCTGGCGGGAGTCGGAGGGGCGGTGATCAGCTCCCTGGGAGGTGGAATTCCCACGGGGCCGACCATCGTGCTGGGAGCGAGCGTCCTGGTCGGGATCTCGCTTCTCTTCGCTCCGCGGCGGGGCATGTTGGCCGGTCTCCTTCGGGAGCGTTCCACCCGACGGCGCCTTGCGGCCGACGCGGTTCTCGCCGACCTGTACGCCCTCGCGGCTCAGCACGGGGAGACGACCGAGTATGGTCACCCGGTAGCGGTCCTGCGCGCGATGCAGGGGCGGGGTGGGGGGGTTGAGCGGGCACTGGCTCGGCTCGAGGCGCGGGGCCTGGCCCGGGAAGTGGGGGCCGGTCAGTGGTCGGTGACGGAGGCCGGCATCGAGAGGGCCAGAAACGTCTTCCTACCGGGGGGAGACGAATGACCTGGATCGATGTGGAGATCCAGCTCCTCGCCGTCGTTGTGGCGGTGAGCTGCGCGCTGCCCGGGGTCTTCCTCGTTCTCCGCAGAATGGCCCTCATGAGCGACGCGATCTCGCACTCGATTCTCCTGGGAATCGTCCTCGCCTTCTTCGTCGTGGAGGACATCACCCACCCACTTCTGGTGGTCGCGGCCGCCGCGACCGGGGTTCTGACCGTCGGTCTCGTCGAGCTCCTCCATCGGACCCGAAAGGTGAAGGAAGACGCCGCAATCGCACTCGTCTTTCCTGCGCTCTTCTCGATCGCGGTGATCCTCATCTCCCGATATGCCGGGAGCGTACACCTCGACCTCGACGCCGTACTTCTGGGGGAGATCGCTTTCGCCCCGTTCCGTCGGCTGGAGGTGGGCGGAATGGACCTGGGGCCGCGGGGCCTCTGGTTGATGGGGGCGATCCTGATCCTGAACGTGCTCACCATCCTCCTCTTCTACAAGGAGTTGAAGCTCTGCACCTTCGACGCCGGGCTGGCCGCCGCTCTCGGTTTCTCCCCGGTGCTCGTCCACTATGCCTTCATGACCTTGGTCTCGGGTACCGCTGTGGGGGCCTTCGACTCCGTAGGGTCGATCCTGGTGGTGGCGCTCATGATCGCCCCCCCGGCCGCAGCCTACCTCCTTACCGACCGACTCCCGCACCTCCTTCTCCTGAGTGGTGGGATCGGGGCCGCTTCGGCGGTGGTGGGCTTCTGGCTGGCCCGTGGGCTCGATGCCTCGATCGCGGGATCGATGGCGACGATGACGGGGGTCACGTTTCTCCTTGCGCTCCTGTTCGCACCGGACCGAGGGGTGGTCGCGGGCGTTCGGCGACGGGCGCGCCAGCGTGTGGAGTTCGCGGGGGAGATGCTCATGATTCACGTTCTGAACCACGAAGGGGGCGTGCGCGCGCGAGTGGAGAACCGCGAGGATCACCTCCAGGAGCACCTGCGTTGGTCGCCGGATTTCGCGCGGCGGGTCGTGCGCCATGCCGAACGAGAGGGCCTGATCATCCGGACCCAAGGGGGCGAGCTCCATCTCACTCCCCTGGGTCGCGAGTTTGCCCGCCACCGCATGATTCACTGATCTCCCACGGAGCCGGCGCCTTATCCCGTGAATTGACACTCCGGAAGGGCCCTGCGAAATTGGTCATCTGGCGGCCCGTGCCGCGTCCAACTTCTTTCGTCCCCACGCCAAGCAGCTGACCATGTTTACGTCGCTCCGAGCACGAATCGTCGTGATTCTGGCAGTGGTCGCGGTCTCCGGCTGGTACCTCTACCAGAACCACCAGCAGACCGGAAGCCCGCTCAAGCTGGGTCTCGACCTGCAGGGCGGGATGCACATGGTCCTCGAAGTCGACGACCCCGACGGGACCATGTCGCTGGAGGCCCGCTCGGACGCGATCGACCGTGCCCAGCGCATCATCCGCAACCGGATCGACGAGCTGGGGGTCGAGGAGCCGCTGGTCCAGAAGGTTGGACAGGACAGGCTGATCGTGGAGTTGGCCGGGATCGATGACGAGGATCGAGCCAAGGAGATCGTCGGCCAGACGGCCCTGCTCGAGTGGAAGCTCGTCCGGCCGACGAGCACTGCGCAGGCCGCCCTTCCCAGGGTCGATCAGGTCGTCGTCGCCACCCTTGGCGCGGATTCGATCCGAGCGCTCGGTAGGGAGGTGGAGGGGGACGCCCCCGCCCCGGGTGAGTCGGTCGAGGACCTTCTCTTCGGGAGGGACATTGAAGACCTCGAGCAGGTCCCCGAGGAGGGGGTCGAAGAGGTGGAGCTCGAGGAGCCGCAGGTCGACGATGAGATCGAGTTGACCGCCGAAGAGAGCGATCTCCGTCCCTTCACCTCCCTCCTGCTCGAGGGAATGGACGAGGGCGAGTTTCTGGTGGCGACCGAGGACTACGAGTTGGTGCGGCGCTATCTGGAAATGGAGGAAGTGCAAACGGTCATTCCGCGAGAGATCTCGTTCCATTGGGGTTGGGAACCGGTCGCGGTGGGCGCCAGAACCTATCGGAGGCTCTTCGTCCTGGAGCGGGAAGCGTTCCTGACCGGGGAGATGCTGGAAGACGCCCAGTCCCAGCGGGACCAGCAGTTCAATCAGGCCATCGTCCAGTTCGAGCTTTCGCGCGCGGGAGGCCGGATCTTTTCCGATCTCACGGGCCGCCATATCGGAGAACGGATCGCGATCGTCCTCGATCAGGAAGTCGTGAGCGCGCCCGTGGTCCGGTCCCGCATCGGCGCTCGTGGGCAGATCGAGCTCGGACAGGCGTCGATGGAAGAAGCCAGGGACCTCGCCCTCGTCCTCCGGGCCGGTGCGCTCCCCGCTCCGTTGAGGATCATGGAGGAGCGTACGGTGGGGCCGTCCCTGGGTCAGGATTCGATCGACCAGGGGCGCATCGCCGGTATCATCGGGCTTCTCATGGTGGTGCTCATCATGATTGCCTACTACCGCTTCACGGGGGTGCTCGCGATCGCCGCCCTGAGTGTGTACGTCGTCCTGGTCATGGGCGGGTTGGCAGGTTTGAACGCCACTCTCACCTTGCCCGGCATCGCGGGACTCATCTTGTCGATCGGTATGGCCGTCGATGCCAACGTGCTGATCTTCGAGCGAATACGAGAGGAGTTGGATGCGGGACGGGCGATTCGTACCGCCGTGGACGAGGGGTTCGCACACGCGTTGTCGGCGATCGTGGACGCGAATGTCACGACCCTCATCACCGCGCTGATCCTCTTCCAGTTCGGAACGGGTCCGGTTCGCGGGTTCGCCGTGACCCTCTCCATCGGGATCATGGCATCGTTCTTCACCGCCCTCTACGTCACCCGGACGCTCTACCTGATCTACCTCCGGGGCAAGAAGGCCACCGACACCATCAGCATCTGAGGACCTTTCTAGATGCGGTTCTTCAAGGACGCGAGCTTCAAATTCATCGAACATCGGCGGAGGGCCTACGTGGTGTCGGCCGTCGTCCTGGCGGTGGGGCTCGGAGCGGTGGTCGTGAACCTCTTTTCGCTCGGCTCGTGGCTTCACTACGGAGTCGACTTCACCGGGGGAAGCCTGATCCAGGTGCAGGTCGCCGAGGGCATTACCGACGCCGAGTTGCGTGAGGCGCTGGGCGGGGCCCAGGCGCCGCCGATCACTCGCTTCGGGGCCGACAACGAGTACACGATCCGGGCCCCCCTCGTGGAGGGCGTGGATGCCGACCAGGTCGCCGCCGACTTGCGGAACCAGTTGGCGGCGAGCCCGCAGCTCGGCGACTTCGAGGTCTTGAGAACCGAGATCGTGGGGCCGCAGATCGGTGAGGAGCTCGCACAGCGGGCGGTGATGGCCGTGCTCATCTCCTTCCTGCTCACGCTGATCTACATCGGCTTTCGCTTCGAATTCAGGTTCGGGCTCGCCGCTGTGATCGCGACGGTGCACGACATTCTCGTGACCATGGGGTTCCTCGCCCTCTTCCGCATCGAGATGTCGCTTGCGACCGTGGCCGCCGTGCTCACGATCATCGGGTACTCCCTGAACGACACGATCGTGGTCTTCGACCGGATCCGGGAAAACCTGAACAAGAAGGGAGGACGGCGGGAGGACCCGCTCAAGCTGATCAATCGCTCGATCAACGAGGTGCTGCCACGCACGGTGCTGACGTCGGGAACGACGCTGGCGGTGCTCGGCGCGCTCCTCATCCTGGGCGGGGCGGTGATTCGGGACTTCGCCCTCGTCCTGATCATGGGGGTGGTCATCGGGACCTATTCCTCGATCTACGTCGCCTCTCCGGCCCTCCTCGAGATCCAGCGACGGTGGGGCACGAAAGAGGACGAGAAGAAGAAGAAGCGTCGCAAGCGGCCGAAGAGCGAGGAAGCGATTCCCGTCTGAGTTCCGGTTCTCCCGACTCCGATGCTGCTCGACACCCACTGCCACCTCACCCACGACCGCTATGCCGACGACCTGTCCGAGGTGATCGGGCGTGCGAAGGCGGCCGGCCTCGGGGGAATCGTGGTGGTCGCATCCGACCTGGAGGATGCGGAGCGGGTACGGGCTCTCCTTGAGGAGCCAGCGCCGACCGGCGCGAACCAGCTCCCGCTCTGGGGAACGGCGGGGGTGCATCCCCACCAAGCCAACTCCGCTCCGATTGGGCTCCGGGAACGTCTGGAAGAGGCGATCGATTCGCATCCCAGGGTCGTGGCGGTCGGCGAGTGCGGACTCGATTTCCACTACGATTTCTCTCCCCGATCGGAACAGCGGAAGGTCTTCGAAGCCCACCTCGACGTGGCGAGCGGGCGCTCGCTGCCGGTCGTGGTCCACTGCCGGGAGGCGGAAGAGGAGATGGCCCGATTCGTCGACGAGGCGGGACGAGCCGGTGTCCGGGGAGTGCTGCACTGTTTTCCGGGCGACCTGGATCTCCTCGAGGTGGCACTCGACGCCGGTTGGCTGGTCTCCTTTACGGGACTCGTCACCTTTCCGACCTTCGACGGGCTCGACGCGGTTCGTAGGGTGCCTGCGGATCGATACATGCTGGAAACCGATGGCCCGTACCTCGCTCCGGTACCGCACCGGGGAAGACGCAATGAACCGGCTCGGGTCGCTGACATTCGCGACCGGGTGGCGGAGCTCCGTGGCGAAAGTCCTCGGCACGTGGAGCTGACGACCGGCGAGACTGCCCGGAACTTCTTCGCGATCGACGGGGTCGAGCGGGCCTGAGGGGGCATCGACTCCCGATCCCCGATTTCGCGCCACTCTCCCGTCGAGCGATGCCACGAACCATCCGGATCCTTCCCGACAGTGTGGTCAACCAGATCGCGGCCGGAGAGGTCGTGGAGCGACCCGCTTCAGTCGTCAAGGAGCTGGTCGAGAACTCCCTGGATGCCGGGGCCCGGACGATCGAGATCCAGCTGCGAAGCGGGGGGAAGCGTCTGATCCGGGTCTCGGATGACGGTTCCGGGATGAGTCGGGAGGACGCCCTGCTGGCACTCGACCGCCATGCCACGTCCAAGATCGGCTCCGCCGAGGACCTCCGTGGGGTTCCGACCTTCGGCTTTCGGGGCGAGGCCCTTCCTTCCATCGCCTCCGTGTCCCGGTTCGCACTGGAGACGTACGCGAACGGGGAGGAGGTCGGGACGCGCATCCGAGCTCGCGGGGGCACGATCACGGCGGTCGAGGAGGTCTCCCGCACCCGCGGAACCACGGTCGCGGTCGAGAACCTCTTCTTCAACGCGCCCGCTCGGGGGAAGTTCTTGAAGGCGGCCGCCGCCGAGGCCAGGGTGGTGAGTGAGGCCATCTCAGCACTCGCTCTCGCACAACCGTCCGTGGGCTTCTCGCTCACCTCGGACGACCGCACGCTCCTCGATCTCCCGTCATCCACCGACGTGGTGGATCGAATCGGGGCTCTTTGGGGAGAGGAGGTCGCCGAGCAGCTCCTGGCGGTCGAGGCTCGGGAGGGGAGCCTGGGTGTGAGGGGCGTGATTCAGAGGCCGGATGCCACACGCCCCGGGTTTCGCAGGGCGTACCTGTTTCTGCGAGACCGCCCGTTCCGGGAGCCTTCTCTGCTTCAGGCCGCGGATCGCGGCTACCGGACCACCGTTCCCCGGGAGCACCGGCCGTGGCTCTTCCTCTTCCTCGAAGCCGACCCGGCGACGGTCGACGTGAATGTGCATCCGTCAAAGGCCGAGGTCCGCTTCAGCGATCGCCACGGAATCGAGACGCTCGTGGAGGACGCGATTCGCACGGCCCTCGAGGGCGAGGACAGCGCGGCGACTCTGGACCATCGCCCACGGGCGCCGCGCCTGCAGGTGCGCGAGCGCGATGCCGGCGCCCACGGAGGAGAAGAGTCGGAAGAGGAGTCCCAGATGGCCCTCTTCCTGGCCAGCCGATCGCCCGGCGAACCGGCCTCGCAAGCGGACTCCAACGTCCAAGCTCGGGAGGAGCGGCAGGGTTCGGACCGGCAGAGCCTGGATCGTCCCGACGGAGAGGTGCCGCCTCGCCTCTGGCAGGTGCACCGGTCCTGGATCCTTGCAGAAGTGCGGGACGGGCTCCTTCTCATTGACCAACACGCTGCCCACGAGCGCGTCCTGTTCGAGGAGATCATGCGGAGCTTCCAGGACGGGGAAGAGGCGGGTCAGCGGCTCCTTTTTCCTCTCACCATCCGGTTGACTCCCGCAGAGTTCCAGGTGGTCGAGGACCTTGGAGGTCTGCTCCTCAGGACGGGGTTCGAGGTGGAGGGCTTCGGGGGCGATACGGTGATCGTGCACGCGGTGCCGACCCCGCATCCCTATTTCGACGCGGAGCGGTGCTTCCGGGAGATGATCGAGGAGCTCGCCCACGGCTCCGAGCTCGTTCGCGCCGCCGGGAACCAGCATGAGCGGGTCGCGATGAGCTTCGCCTGCAAGGCTGCGGTGAAGGCGGGACAGATTCTGGACCCGCGGGAGATCCGGGAGCTCTTCGAGCGGCTTTTCGAAACGGAGCTGCCCTATCACGACGTACATGGCCGACCCACCACGGTGCGACTCTCCCGGGGAGAGCTGGAGAGGAAGTTCGGTCGGTGAAGGTGCTCGGGCTCGTGGGTCCGACCGCCTCGGGGAAGACGGCGCTCTCCGTACCAATCGCTCTCCGATTGGACGGAGAGATCATCTCGATGGACTCCCGCCAGGTCTACCGTGGCATGGATGTCGGCACGGACAAGGTGGCCGTCGAGGTCCGGGAGCACGTTCCCCATCATGGCCTGGACCTGATCGAGCCCCGGGAGCGGTACTCGGCTGGCCGCTTCGCCCGGGAGGCGAGAGGTTGGATTCGGGCCATCCACGCAAGAGGACGCGTTCCCGTCCTGGTGGGTGGAACCGGGTTCTTCCTCAAATCGCTGACCGAACCGATCTTCGCGGAGCCGCCCCTGGACGAGGAGCGCCGGGTCCGGCTCCGCCGGTGGCTCCGTGGCCAACCGCTCGACACGTTGGAGCGCTGGGCCGCGCTACTGGATCCCGACCGGGCCGAGCTCGCGGCTGCGGGTGGACGGCAGCGCCTCTCCCGGACATTGGAGCTCCCATTGCTGACCGGACGGTCGATGTCCTGGTGGCACCGCCATGCTCCCGCCGATGGGGATCCGATCGACATCGACGTAGTGCTTCTCGTGCTTCCCAGAGAAGAGCTCTATCGGCGTATCGACCAGCGCGCCCAACGTATGTTCGAGCACGGATTGCTCACGGAGGTTCGACTTCTGCTCTCAGCCGGCGTGTCGCCGGAGGACCCGGGCATGAGCGGCACCGGCTACCGGGAGGCGGCGGGGCTGCTTCGGGGAGAGCTGTCGCTCGACGAGGCCGTCCTCGCGGTCCAGCGGGCCACCCGGGCCTACGCTCGCAGGCAGCTCACCTGGTATCGGAACCAGCTCACCGCCGACCGGATCCTGGAGCTCGACGCGACCCGACCCATCGAGGAACAGGTCGATGCCGTGGCGGCTTGGTGGGCCGGATCGGAGTAGTCGGGAGGGGGTAGGAGCCCCGACTCGACCCACGGGGCACGATTTCAAGCGGGTGGAGATTCAAGTCGACGGGAAGGAGCACTCGCCACGTGAAGATCGGAATTGCCTGCCACCCCACCTACGGCGGATCTGGAGCGGTTGCGACCGAGCTCGGGCTGGAGCTCGCAGGGCGCGGGCACGAGATCCACTTCATATCCTACGCCCAACCATTTCGATTGGCGGGTTTTCAGGAGCGGGTCTATTTCCACGAGGTGGAGATGGATCAGTATCCGCTCTTCGAGCATCCCCCCTACTCTCTCGCCCTCGCAGTGTCGATCCACCAGGTGGCGCGGGAGTATGACCTGGACCTGGTTCACGTCCACTATGCCATCCCGCACGCCGCTTCCGCCTGGATCGCGAGGGAGATGCACCAGGGTCCGGACGCGCCGAAGATCGTGACCACCCTCCACGGCACGGACATCACCCTTGTGGGACAACATCCCTCCTTCCACTCGATCACCCGGTTCTCGATTTTGAAATCGGACGGGATCACAGCGGTTTCGTCCTTTCTCCGGGAAGAGACCGAGCGCAACTTCGACGTCGATGCACGGCGAATCCGGGTGATTCCGAATTTCATCAACACCGAGAATTACAAGCGGGACCGAAAGCCGTGCCACCGGGGCACCCTCGCTCCTGATGGCGAGAAGATCCTGATGCACGTGTCGAACTTCCGGAGGGTCAAGCGCGTCGAGCACGTGGTGGGGATCTTCGCCCGGGTCAGGGAGAAGATTCCGAGCCGTCTCATCATGGTGGGTGACGGCCCGGACCGCCCTCGGGCCCAGCGGGTCGCCCAGAAGCTCGGCGTCGCGGACGGGGTGAGCTTCCTCGGAAAGCACACGTCGGTCGACGAGCTACTCGCATGTGCGGATCTCTTCCTCCTTCCCAGCGAGTCAGAGTCGTTCGGCCTCGCGGCGCTCGAGGCGATGGCCTGCGGTACCCCCGTCGTCGCCTCTGCGGTGGGAGGCGTGCCGGAGGTCGTGGAGGACGGGGTCAGCGGCTTCCTCTTCCCCAATGGCGACGTACCTGCGATGGCCGAAGGCGCGGTCCGGCTCCTTTCGTCGGAGAGCCTCTGGGAGGAGATGAGCGCGGCCGGGCGCGGGATCGCGGTGGACCGCTTCAGCGCCGAGCGCGTGGTTCCCGTCTACGAGTCCTACTACCGGGAAGTGCTCGAGGGCGGTGGGCCGGTCGGGTCCGCCTGATCCACGCTCGCTTGACGCCCGCTTGGAATCGGAGGAGGGAAGAGAATATGGAGAGGCAGTTGGACCCGGAGATCGAGCGACTGCTCTCGGCGGCGCTTGACGAAGACGTGGGCGAGGGCGACTGGACGAGCGAATGGACGGTCGATGCCGGGCAGCGAGCGGAGGCCGTCGTTGTGGCGAAGGAATCGATTGTCGTCGCCGGGGCCGCCTTGGTGGAGCGAGTCTTCCTTCGAGTTGACGACGGCCTCGAGGTAGAGACCCTCGTTCCAGACGGGGGTCGAGCGGAGACCGGCGACCCGGTGCTCCGGGTCCGGGGAAAGGCACGGGGAATTCTCACCGCCGAACGCACGGCGCTCAACTTCCTCGGGAGATTGTCCGGGATCGCAACGCTGACGCGCCGTTTCGTGGACCGTGTCGCCGGGACCGGAGCCCGGATCACGGACACCCGGAAAACCACTCCAGGATGGCGTCGCCTGGAGAAGGAAGCGGTACGGGCGGGCGGAGGGGAAAACCACCGCATGGGGCTCTACGACATGGTGCTGGTCAAAGACAACCACATCGTCGCGGCCGGCGGAATCGAGCAAGCGGTGAGGAGAGTGCGCGACGTGGACCGGAAGGGTTTGCCGCTCGAGGTGGAAGTGGCCGCGCTCGACCAGTTGTCCGGGCTGCGCGAGCTCGCAGTCAACCGGATTCTGCTCGACAACATGGAGCTTGGAGAGCTGAGGCGGGCGGTGGAGGAAGTGAGCACGTGGCCTCCGCCCAGACCGGAGCTCGAGGCCTCGGGAAATATGACTCTCGAGCGGGTCCGCGAAGTGGCCGAGACCGGTGTCGAGTGGATCTCGGTCGGCGCTCTCACGCACTCGGCGCCGACCGCCGACCTGTCCCTCCGGGTCGTGGGGCGTCCGGGACGGACGAGCTGATGGGCACGGCCGAAAGCGACCTGGTCCCCTCCGCCTGGGCAGGTGGCTCGATGGAGGAATGGGCGCAACGTCTAGGTGTGCCGCGCCTGGAGGTGTATCGGCGCCTTCCGTCCACGAACCTGAGGGCAAGGGAGCTGGTGGCCGAAGGAGCCGCCGACCTCACAGCAGTGGTGGCGGGTGCTCAGACCGAAGGAAGGGGGCGGGGCGGAGCCCGGTGGCACTCCGCCGAGGACTCCGGACTCTGGATCTCCTTCGTGCTTCCCATCCGGCCCGGCACGATCTCGGCGGTATTGCCGCTTGCGGTGGGGGTTGCCGCCGCGCGAGCGATTGAGGCGGCTTCCGGAGCGTTGGTCGGCCTCAAGTGGCCAAACGATCTTCTCCTCGGTGATCGGAAGGTCGGGGGTGTGCTCTGCGAGATGGTGGGGGGAGAGTCCGTGGCCGGCGAGTCTGCGGTGCTCGCCGGTATCGGGGTCAACCTGCGCCCACCCCGTGTGGGGGTGCCGCAGGAGCTTCTGTCGACGGCTACCTACCTCGAGGAGGTCTGCGGAGCTCCGGTCGCGGAGCCGGATTTGGCCCGGCTGCTTGCCATGGAGTTGAGGTGTTGGGCGAATCCCCCACCCCCGACCGTGTCTGAGAAGCTACGAGCGGAGTGGGAGGCGCGGGATCGTCTGCGCAGGGCCGAGGTGATGTGCGAGGGAGGGCTCAGGGGAGTGGTTCTTGGGATCGCCGACGACGGCGGCCTCGTGATTGTGGACGGCGATGGACGGAAGACCGTGGTGCGGTCCGGGAGCGTTCGACTCACGACCCCCGGCGAGTCAGCCGCTCTCCACACGCGGCGGGGTCGAGAGTCGTGAGGCGGGTCATCCGCGGTGGCCGGGATAGGAGAGGGGGCGAAACATGCACATGGTGATCGACGTCGGAAACACGGAGACGGTGATCGGGATCTTCCCGGGGGAGGAGCTCACGCTCTCCGGACACTGGCGCTACGCCACTCCGGTTCCGAGAACGCCGGATGAGCTCGGCCTCCTGGTCCGGAGCTTCCTGGCGGAGAGTGGATCGGCGACCTCCGACGTTCGTCGGGCCGTGCTGGGATCGGTCGTACCCCGGCAGACCGAGCTCCTGCGCCGGGCGCTCGCCTCCATCGGGCTCGACGAGATCCTCCTGCTCGAAGGCGTGGCCGGTCTTCCGATCCGACTCGAGGTGGAGGAGCCCCGCACCGTGGGAGCGGATCGGATCGCGAACACCCTGGCCAGCGCACATCTCTTCGCCCGTGATGCGATCGTGGTGGATTTCGGTACTGCCACGACGTACGATTGCATCACCTCGGAGGGAGTCTTTGAAGGCGGGGTGATCGCCCCCGGGCTCCTCGCAGGGGAGGAGTGGCTGGCCGGGCAAACCGCGAAGCTGCCGAGGGTAGGCTTCCTGCCTCCCGAGCGGGTGATTGGCCGCCGAACGGAGACCTGCCTCCAGAGCGGACTCTTCTATTCCGCCGTCGATGGCGTGGACGGGATCGTGGACCGCATCCGCAGGGAATGGGGTCGGCCGGACGCGTTCGTGGTGGCGACGGGCGGGCATGCTGCGGCCATCGCCTCACACTCCCGAACCGTGGAAGCCGTGGACCCCTACCTCACCCTGGTCGGACTCGAGCTCGCGGGTCGTCATCTCGCAATCTCTCCTTGAGGGAAGAGACGACTCGGCGGCGTTGCCATTCCAACCATCCGTTCGAAAAGAAGAGGAGGCGCGCTCGGAGGACGATGCGGCCGACTTCTCTCCGCTCCACCTTCACCGGCTCGCTGAATACCCGTCGGTTCCCTCGGCTCACTAGGGCGGTGCGGGCGGCAAGGAGCGCGGGGACGATGCAAAAGGTTCGAATCCCCCGCTCCCACCTGGGAAGGAGCTGACAATATCGCAACGCGTCCGAGATATGTCCGGCGGCCTTCCAGACCAGGAAGTCCAGGATGCGTTCCTGTTCCGCGGAGGTCAGCTTCCGGAGGTCCAGACTGGACGGACTTCCTCTGTGAACGTCGGAGACGAGGTGCCGGGGCACGTACGTCCACCCTCGCTCGGGGTCTTCGTGCAGCCCTCGGATGACGTTCACGGTCTGCAGCCCGAGTCCGAACGACACAGCCACCTTTCCGAGCGATCGACTTCTCTTCCTGACCCTCGGGGAGTGGGCGGCGAAAAGCTCCGTGAGCAGGATTCCGACTCGGCCGGCGACTTCGAACATGTATTCGTCCAGGGCGGCCTCGTCGGGAAAGTCATCTCCCCGTTCCGTCCAGCGAGCCATTCCGCGCGTGGTATCCACGGTGTGACGTCGGATCGGCTCGCGGAAGCGCGACGGGAGCGCGGCGAGACCCTCGAGGATGAACCGGGCCTGCTGGGCGGCCCGATGGTCGGGGAGCTCCCCGTCGAGAGGTGAAAGGTGCCGAGTGAGCGGCCCCATGCCTTCGCTCTCCGGCAACTCTGGGCTGGCCTCGAGAAGCTCGGCCCAGTGGAGCAGCGAGGCGCGTTTCTCCTTGCGCGACAGGGTGGGAGAGTCCTCGTAGTAGTCGGAGACACGGAGGACGAGGTAGGCGAGCGTGACCGCGTCCCGGAGCGGATCGGGGAGCGCCTCGATTCCGACGGAGAAGGTCCGGCTCGTGGACCTCAACAACTCGTGATATGCCTGCATCGCGGGGGGAGGATGAAGTGCGCGCCCGGAACGCGGCAACCTAAGCCGGGCACCGCCCTGGGACAAGCCGGGCCGCACACGGCGAACCCCGCATCGACACCCCCCGTAACCCCTTGTTTTTTCAAGGGTTCTTACTGGTTGACACACCGGGTCGTGTCGATACATTTACTCCGGGCGGGTTAGCACTCGCTGCTAGCGAGTGCTAACAGGGTGATCACCCTCCCAACTTCATTACGTATAGCAAGGAGGACATAACGATGGCGACGAAGACCGGCACGAAAGTCCAGCCCCTGGCCGATCGAGTGGTGGTGCAGGCACTCGAGGGAGCCGAGAAGACCCAGGGCGGGCTGTACATTCCCGACACCGCGAAAGAGAAGCCTCAGCAGGGCAAGATCGTGGCCGTGGGCCCGGGGAAGCTCTCAGATCAGGGTGAGCGGTTGACTCCTGATGTGAAGGAAGGGGACACCGTGCTCTACGGGAAGTATTCCGGGACCGAGGTCACCGTGGACGGTGAGGAGTACCTCATCCTCCGCGAGTCCGACATTCTCGCCGTCATCGACGGTTGATCGGTCCGTTCCCGAGGCCCCAGCGAGGGTCCGGAAGCGGACTTGCCGATGCCGCAATCCTTAAGAATCGTACGCACACGCAGGAGTAGACAAGATGGCAGCGAAGGATCTGAGTTTTGATACGGAGGCGCGCGCCAAGCTGAAGGCCGGGGTGGACAAGCTTAGCCGGTCCGTGAAGGTGACGCTCGGCCCCAAGGGCCGGAACGTGGTCCTCGATCGCAAGTTCGGGGCCCCGACGGTGACCAAGGACGGCGTTACGGTCGCCAAGGAAGTAGAGTTGGAGGATCCGATCGAGAACATGGGGGCCCAGATGGTCAAGGAGGTCGCGACCAAGACCTCCGACATCGCGGGGGACGGGACCACGACGGCCACCGTGCTCGCACAGGCGATCTTCTCGGAGGGGCTCAAGAACGTGACCGCCGGAAGTGACCCCATGGCGATCAAGCGTGGGATCGACAAGGCGGTGATTCAGGTGGTGCAGGAGCTCCAGGGGCTCTCCGTCGAGACGAAGGGCAAGAAGGAGATCGCCCAGGTAGGCACCATCTCGGCGAACTCGGATTCCGAGGTGGGTGATCTCATCGCCGACGCCATGGAGAAAGTGGGCAAGGACGGCGTGATCACGGTCGAGGAGGCCAAGGGCCTCGAGACCACCCTCGAGACCGTGGAGGGGATGCAGTTCGATCGCGGGTACCTCTCTCCGTACTTCGTGACGGATCCCGAGCGGATGGAGGTGATCCTCGACGACCCGATGATCCTCATCCATGACAAGAAGATCTCGAACATGAAGGATCTTCTGCCGATCCTGGAGAAGGTGGCTCAGATGGGTCGTCCGCTCATGCTGATTTCCGAGGACGTGGAGGGGGAGGCCCTCGCCACGCTCGTGGTGAACAAGCTGCGCGGAACCCTGAAGGTGGCTGCCGTCAAGGCGCCCGGGTTCGGAGACCGCCGCAAGGCCATGCTCCAGGACATCGCCGTCCTCACCGGAGGCCAGGTCATCTCGGAGGAGCTCGGCTTCAAGCTCGAGAACGCGGTGCTTTCTGACCTGGGTGAGGCCAAGAGGATCGTGATCGACAAGGACAACACCACGATCGTCGACGGCTCCGGAGAAGAGGGCAAGATCCAGGGCCGGATCGAGGAGATCCGGGTGGCGATCGAGAAGTCCACCTCCGACTACGACCGCGAGAAGCTGCAGGAGCGGCTCGCCAAGCTTTCGGGCGGTGTCGCCGTGATCAACGTAGGCGCGGCCACCGAGACCGCGATGAAGGAGAAGAAGGCACGGGTGGAGGACGCGCTGCACGCCACTCGCGCCGCCGTCGAGGAGGGCATCGTACCGGGTGGAGGCGTCGCCCTGCTTCGGTGCCAGAGCGCGCTCGGCGAGTTCCAGCTCGAAAGCCAGCCGGAGCAGATCGGCGTGGACATCCTCCGACGAGCGCTGGAGGCTCCGATCCGGCAGATTGCGACGAACGCCGGTGTGGAGGCGTCGATCGTGGTTGCCAAGACGCGGGAATCAAAGAAGAAGAACTACGGCTTCAACGCCCAGACCGAGGTCTACGAAGACCTCGTCCAGGCCGGTGTGATCGATCCGACCAAGGTAGTTCGGACGGCGCTCCAGAATGCCGCGTCGATTGCGGGGCTTCTCCTGACCACCGAGTGCGTCGTGGTGGAGCATCCCGAGGATGACGACGGTGGTGCCGGTGCTGGCGCCGGCGGTGGAATGGGCGGCATGGGCGGCATGGGCGGCATGTACTGAGCCCACGCCCGAACCTGGCGTCACGGCAAGCGGGGCGGAGGACTTCGGTCCTCCGCCCCGCTTGCGTATTGTCCATGGGGTCGCCCCTGTTCCCGCTCCTGCAACCGGTGGAGATCCCATGCCCGTCCATGCCGACACAATCACGCTGCGCACCCGAGGCAACACTGAGGTTCTGGATCTGACGGAGTCCGTCTCGGACATCGTGCGGGAGAGCGGGATCGCGACCGGGCAGCTCACCCTCATGGTCACCGGTTCCACGGCGGCGATCACCACTACCGAGTTCGAGCCGGGACTGGTCGAGCGCGACCTGGCTGTGGCCCTGGAGGGGATCGCGCCCGAAGACGGCTATTACCTCCACGAGGAAACCTGGGGCGACGACAACGGGCACAGCCATGTTCGAGCAAGCCTGATCGGACCCTCTCTCGCCCTTCCGGTCGTGGAGGGACGGATCCCCCTGGGCACGTGGCAGCAGGTCGTGCTCATCGACATGGATACCCGGACCAGGTCGCGGACGATCGTGGCGACGGTGGTCGGGGAGTGAGTCCACCCTCCGGGGGGCCCCGCTGATGTGGGCGGTCCTGGCGGTGGGGACCGCCGTATTCTATGCGCTGCACGGCGCCTGGTCGAAGCGGGTGGCGGCCGCGGTGGGACCCCTCCTGGCCGGGTGGTCCCTCTTCGCCTTCGCCTTCCCCCTCCTCCTCCTGTACTTGCTCGGACAGGGAATCCCCGAAATCGGGGCGCGATTCTGGCCGGTCTGGATCGCCAACGCGACTCTGAACGTCGGCGCTTCATACCTCTTCCTGTCCGCTCTGCGCATGGGCGATCTCGGGCTCACCTTTCCGCTCCTCGCCCTCACTCCGATCTTCGTCTTGCCGATCGAGTGGGTTCTTCTACGGGAGCTTCCGGGACCCTGGGGCGCGGTCGGCGTCCTCCTCATCGTGAGCGGGGTGTATCTCCTGAACTTCGGGGACCGTCGAGCCGGGTTCCTTGCCCCACTGGCGGCGATCGGGCGCGACCCGGGCGGCGTCCGGATGCTGGGCGTCGCGGTGATCTGGTCCGTCACGGGGACCCTCGACCGGGTCGCCGTTCTCGAATCGTCACCCGCTTTTTACGGCGTGATGCTGTCGAGCGGCGTGGCCCTCCTCTTCCTGCCCCTCATCTGGATCTCCGAGCGGGGACCGACCTTCGCTGCACCTCGCGGCCGGTCGGGGGACGGCGTGCTGTCTCGGTTGGGCACCGCAGGCCGAGGCGTCCTCGTGCTGCACGGGTTGCTATTCGCCACCATGTTCGTGCTGCAGATGGAGGCGTTGAACGTGGCGCTGGCCTCCTACGTCCTGAGCATCAAGCGGACGGGTGCGATCCTGGCCGTGCTCCTGGGGTACGCCGCGTTCCAGGAAGGCGCTCTCCGGGAGCGCCTCACGGGAACCGTGATCACCGTGGTCGGCGCGTGCGTGTTGCTCATCTGGGGTTAGGGTGGGTGGAATTCCCCGGGATGGGCCGGGACTTGCCTCCCGGACGTTGACCCCTTGCTGCCGGGGGCATTAACCTCCGGCCTCCGGGCCGACCTTCGGAAGGGGACGTCCGGCGTCGCAACCAGGCTCCGTATCCTCACCATCACGCATCCATGGCTTCGCACACGATCCGCGTCACCCTCCCGGACGGGACCGAGCTCGAGCTTCCCCGGCACGCAACCGCCGCGGAGGCTGCCAAGAGGATCGGGCCGGGGCTCGCAAAGGCGGCGCTCGCCGCTGAAGTCGACGGCGAGATCGTCGATCTCACCCGGCCGCTCGAAGCCGATTGCGACCTGCGGATTCTCACCGAGAGGGATTCGGAGGCGCTCGAGCTCCTGCGCCACTCGGCGGCCCACGTGCTGGCCACTGCGGTCCGCAATCGGGTCCCCGGCGCCGAGATCGGGTTCGGACCGGCGATCGAGGACGGGTTCTACTACGACTTCGGGGTGGAGGAGCCGTTCACCCCAGAGGACCTGGAGGCCTTCGAGGAAGAGGTGCGTCGGGTGATCGAGGCGGATCACCCCTTTGAGCGTCGACGAGTCACCAAGGAAGAGGCTCGCGAGCTCTTTCACGATGACCCGTTGAAGCTCGAACGGCTCGAGGAGTTCGAGGACGACGAGGTCATCACGGTCTATCGGGATGGACCGTTCCTGGATCTCTGCCGCGGGCCCCATGTGCCCTCCACCGGTCGCGTCCGGAACGTGAAGCTCCTCTCCGCCGCGGGAGCCTACTGGAGAGGCGATGAACGCCGGCAGATGCTCCAGCGCATTTACGGCACCGCGTTCTTCAAGGAGAAGGAGCTCGAGGAGCACTTGGAGAGGCTCGAGGAAGCGAAGAAGAGGGATCATCGCGTCCTTGGACAGGAACTGGACCTCTTCGCGGTCGACCAGAGGGTGGGTCCCGGGTTCATCCTCTGGAGACCGCACGGTTCGCTCATCCGGAACGAGATCGAGGAATACGAAAAGGAGCTGATCCTCCGGCACGGGTACGAGATCGTCTACACGCCGCACATCATGAGTGAGCGGCTGTTCGAGATCTCGGGGCACCTCGAGAACTTCGGGGAGGACATGTTCGGCGCGATGGACATGAAGGGCGTTCGCTACCGCGCCAAGCCGATGAACTGTCCGGGTCACATCTGCATCTATCAGGCGGCGCAGCGGTCCCATCGCGAGCTTCCGATCCGGTACGCCGAATTTGGCACGGTCTATCGCTACGAGCGCACGGGCGTCCTGCACGGAATGCTCCGGGTGCGGGGCTTCACCCAGGACGACGCCCACGTTTTCTGCACCGAAGAGCAGGTCCCGGGCGAGATCGAGGCCCTTCTCGATCTCGTCGACGAGATGCTCCAGGTCTTCGGGTATCCGTACACCCTGACCGTGGCCACCCGGCCCGAGAAGGCCCTGGGTTCCGAGGAGCAGTGGGCACGGGCGGAGCACGCGCTGAAGTCCGTCCTGGAGGGACGGGGGATCGACTACGACGTGGACGAGGGAGGGGGGGCCTTCTACGGCCCGAAACTCGACTTCCAGCTCATTGACGCCATTGGAAGGAAGTGGCAGGGTCCCACGGTACAGCTCGACTTCAACCTGCCTGAGCGCTTTGAGATCGAGTATGTCGGGGAGGACAACGAGCGGCATCGTCCCGTGATGCTGCACCGCGTTCTGATCGGGTCCATGGAACGGTTCGTCGGTGGTCTCATCGAGCACTACGCGGGGGCGTTTCCCCTCTGGTTGGCACCCGTGCAGGTCCGGATCCTCCCCATCTCGGAGCAGTGGCTGGAGGACGCTCGAGAGTTCGTCCAGGAGCTACGCGATCTGGGGATCCGGGCCGAGCTCAAGGCGAGGGAGACCCTGTCCTACCGGATCCGGGACGGCGAGGTCAGGAAGGTCCCCTACATGGGTGTGATCGGAGAGCGGGAAGTGGAAGGCGGCACGGTTGCGGTCCGCAGGAGGGGTGCGGGAAAGAAGCAGGAGGTCATGGATCGGGAGGCTTTCGTGGAGCGGCTCCTGGAGGAGATCCGAACACGAGCGCTCGGCTGAGTCCCGAGGGCGTGTGGCCTTCCTTGACGTCCCCCCGTCCCTGCGTATCTTAAGGGAGAAGAACAGCTGAGGAAGCGAGGGGACGGCCCCTCCACCCTTCGGCCTGTCCCGGAGCCACTCGGGATAGTGGCGCCGCCGGGTCGCATCGGTCGGAGGGGAAGAGACCTTCCCAAGTCGACCCGACGTGGCCCGGATTCGTCCGGGCCGTTTTCTTTTCGGGCGCCGGGGGCGCCGGTATTGAACGGAGGTTGGAGCCATCAAGGAACAGAAGGTCCGCGTCAACGACCAGATAAGGATCAGTCCGATTCGCCTCATCGATGCGGATGGGGAGCAAGTAGGCATCGTATCGCTCGACGAAGCGAAGGAGAGGGCCGAGGAATCCGGATTGGACCTCGTGGAGGTCGCAGCGGACGCTCGTCCACCGGTCTGTCGCCTCATGGACTACGGGAAGTACAAGTACGAAGAGGCCAGGAAGGCGCGGGAGGCGAAGAAGAAGCAGCACACGATGCAGGTCAAGGAGGTCAAGTATCGGCCGGGCATCGAGGAGCACGACTATGCCTTCAAGACACGGCACGTGCGCCGCTTTCTCGAGGACGGAGACAAGGTCAAGGTCACGATGATGTTCAGGGGGCGGCAGCTCTCCCATCCCGAGCTGGGGCTTGAGGTGCTGGAGAAGGTTGTGGAGGACGTGAACGACGTCGGCAAGATCGAAAGCCAACCCACGAGGGAAGGGCGCACGATGATCATGGTCCTCGCGCCGCTGAACACCAAGTGACTGTCCGGACTCGAGTTTCCGACGAAAGCATCCCACTAGTGAATTGAACACCGGTCGCGCCGGAGCTTGCATCCACGGCGCCCACAGGAGGTGAATATGCCCAAGATGAAGACGAACCGGGCGGCGGCGAAGCGCCTGAAGCGAACCGGTTCCGGAAAGCTGCGTCGGCGGAAGGCCAACAAGAGCCACATCCTGACGAAGAAGACGCGGAAGCGGAAGCGGAAACTGCGTCAGCCCACCGTCGTCTCGAAGGCCGACGAGAAGCGCATGAAGCGCCTTCTCCCGGGCATCTGAACGAGGAAGGAGCTACGTCATGCCACGCAGCAAGAGCGCCCCTGCGCGCAAGGATAAAAAGAAGAAGGTCCTCAAGGAGGCGAAGGGATACTTCGGGGGCCGCAAGAAGCTCTACCGGACCGCAAAGGACGCGGTCGAGAAGGGCTGGGAGCATGCGTACCGGGATCGACGGAAGAAGAAGCGGAACTTCCGGCGACTCTGGATCACGCGCATCAATGCGGCGGCCCGCGAGCACGATCTCTCGTACTCCCGGTTCATCAACGGGCTCAAGGAATCTGGCGTCGAGTTGGACCGTAAGGCCTTGGCCGACCTGGCAGTGAGGGATCCCATAGCCTTCGGAACGCTTGCGGAGCGAGCCAAGGAGGGTCTCGGTCAGACCTGAGCCGGGACGAACGCGTTCGAGTAGGCCGGGCAGCGCAGGAGGGCTCCGGGAGCACGGCTCCCCGGAGCCCTCTTCTCGTAGGGACCGGCCTGCGGGAGCGGGAGGCGGTGCCGACGGGGTCCAAGTGGTGCGCCTGTGGCGGGGTTTTCGGGCCCGGCGCGTACTTGTAGCTTTCGGCCTCATTTGACGAGGACCGACCGGCCGTCTCCCGCTGGAGCGGCCTGAACCGGCAATGACGTGCGCGAGGCCCATGTCTACGGACGGATCGCTGATCGAAGAGCTCAAGAAGTTGGAGGAGGAGGCCCTTGCCTCGGTCGAAGGCGTACGGGACGAGGCAGAGCTGGAGGAAGTGAGGATTGCCTTCCTGGGCCGTCGGGAGGGACGGATCTCAGAGATCCTGCGCAAGCTCGGACAGGTCCCGCCCGAGGAGCGGCCCCCGCTGGGGGCCGAAGCCAACCGGGTGAAATCCCGCCTGGAAGAAGCGCTCGATGAGCGAAGATCATCCTTCGCGAGGGAGCGCGCACCCGATCGGTTCCGTGAGGATCTCACCCTTCCGGGGCGGGAAAGGTGGATCGGCGGTCGCCATCCGGTGACCCGCGTGGTCGACGAATTGATCGCGATCTTCCGGGACCTCGGCTTCTCGCTCGCCCGCGGACCTGAGGCCGAGACGGAGTGGTACAACTTCGAAGCCCTGAACACGCCGCTCGACCATCCCGCCGCTGACGAGCAGGATACCCTCTACCTGAAGGCCGGCCACCTCCTCCGGAGCCACACTTCCCCCGTTCAGGTGCGTGTCATGGAGAGTCACCGGCCGCCGATCCGGGTGCTGGCTCCCGGGATGGTCTACCGCCGGGATTCCTACGACGCGACCCACACGCCGGTTTTCGCACAGCTTGAAGGGCTCGCCGTGGACGAGGGGATCACCTTCGTGGACCTCAAGGCCACTCTGGCAGAGTTTGCGCGCAGGTACTGGGGTCCCGGCACCCGCGTGCGATTTCGGCCCTCCTTCTTTCCCTTCACGGAACCGTCGGCCGAAGTGGATGTGAAGCGCGTCTTTCGAGATGCAGAGGGTCGGGAGCAGGAGACGGACTGGATCGAAATCATGGGCGCTGGAATGGTCGACCCTGCGGTGTTGGAGGCCTCGGGATTGGACGCTGAACGCTACACGGGGTTCGCGTTCGGGATGGGGCCGGGTCGGATCGGGATGCTGAAGTACGGCGTCCCCGATCTGCGCCTGTTCTACGAGAACGACGTGCGTTTCCTCGAGCAATTCGCCGGCCCATGAAGGTCTCCTACCAGTGGCTCAAGTCCATCGGCCCGGAGCTCGAAGCCGGGATTGCGGAGTTGTCCGAGCGTCTCGCCGCGCTGGGATTTCCAGTCGAGGAGGTGGCGACCCTTTCCGAGGGTTTCGAGGGCCTCGTGGTCGCCGAGGTGCAAGGCGTCCGCGAGCATCCCGACGCGGACCGACTCCGCCTCTGCGACGTGGATGGAGGGCAAGGCGTGGTGCAGGTGGTCTGCGGTGCCGACAATGTGGTGGAGGGGGGGTGGTACCCCTTTGCGCCGGTAGGCTCGACGCTTCCGGGTGGGGTGACGATCGGAAAGGTTCAGCTGCGGGGGCAGGAATCGCAGGGGATGCTCTGCTCCGAGAAGGAGCTGGGGCTCGGACCGGACGGCACGGGTCTCATGGTGCTCGAAGGGCGCTTTTCTGCGGGCCAGCCGCTCGCTTCGGCGCTAGGCCTGGAGGACCTCCGGCTGGATGTGGAGGTGACCGCGAACAGGCCGGATCTCCTCTCACACGAGGGAATTGCTCGGGAAGTGGCACCCGGCGGGCACACCGCTCTGACTCTTCCGCCGATCCCGGGTGAGGACCCTGCAGCGTCGGAGGCGCTCGAACGCCTGGAGCGACACGCCGATCCTGAGGAGGTCTCGGGCGATGGCGTTACAATCCGCATCGAGGCGCCGGATCTGTGTCCCCGCTACGTGGGGCTCGTCGTGAGGGGCGTCCGGGTGGCGCCGTCGCCGCATTGGCTGCAGACGCGCCTGCGGGCCGTTGGAGCGCGGCCAATCAACAACGTGGTCGACGCGACCAATTACGTGCTGCTCGAGCTTGGCCAGCCCCTCCATGCCTTCGATCTCCAGCAGGTCGGGGGGCGCTCGGTCGTGGTGCGACGGGCACGACAGGGGGAGCGGATCCGCACTCTCGACGGAGAGGACCGGGCGCTCAACCGGGACATGCTCGGAATCTGTGACGAGGATCGTCCCATGGCGGTGGCCGGCGTGATCGGGGGAGAAGAATCCGAGGTGACGGACGAGACTTCGGATGTCCTGCTCGAGTGCGCCCTCTTCACTCCCGGGCCCATCCGCTCCACCCGCAAGGCGCTCGGGCTGTCGACGGAGGCCTCGTATCGGTACGAGCGGGGTGTGGATCCCGAGCTGCAATTGCGCGCGCTCCGCCGCGTCGCCCGGATCATCCTCGCGACGGCCGGGGGGGAGATTCGAGGTCCCATCCTGGATTGTCGTCCGGGCGACTTTTCGCGAAAGACGGTGAGCCTGCGACCCTCCAGGGTGGAGGCGCTCCTCGGGATTCCGTTCGACCATGAGTCCATACGAGAGCTGCTCGAGCCGCTCGGATTCTCCTTGGAGCCGCAGTCGCCCGAGGAGCTCCGGGTCGATGTCCCGGGCTTCCGGAGCTACGACGTCACCCGGGAGGTGGACCTCATCGAGGAGATCGCTCGAACCCATGGCTACGACCACTTTCCCGATGTGCTCGGTGCGTTCCGTCCGGGAGCCGTGCCCGATCACCCCCTGTTCGAGCTGGAGGACCGGGTTCGCGACGAGCTGGTGGCCTGGGGAATGCTCGAAGCGCAGACACCGGCCTTCGCCCCAGAGGGAGAGGGAGAGGTCGAGCTGCTGAATCCGATCTCCTCCGAGGAGCGATTCCTCCGGGGCCGTTTGCTGCCGGGCCTGGTGCGCCGGTTGGAGTACAACCTCGCGCGCGGGAATCGGAGCGTGCGCCTCTTTGAGATTGGGACCGTCTTCGCTCTGGAAGATCCGGGGGACCTGCCCCGGGAGAGGACCCATCTGGCCGCGATCCTGCACGGCGATCGATTCCCTCCTCACTGGGAGAATGAGGCGCGGGGTCTGGACATCTGGGACCTGAAGGGCGTGCTCGGTAGGGTCGCAGACGTTGTCGTGGGCGAGGGCGCGAGTGTGGGGCCCGATGCCGAGGGTGACTCGGGATCTCCTTTCGACCCCGCCTCGCGCCTCGTCGTACGGGGCGTGAATGGAGAAGCGGTTGGGGAAGCCGGCCGGATGCCGGCCGCTCGGATGGATCTGCCTCCGTGGGCCGGACCGGTCTGGGGGTTCGAGTTGAGTCTGCCCGTGGAGCCGGGGCCCAGAAAGGAGATTCGCTATCGTCCGCTTCCGACCCACCCCGGGGTGGATCGAGACCTGGCACTCCTCCTTCCTGAGGATCTTCCGGTCGAGGAGCTGCGAGGATACATAGGACGGGAGGCCGGAAAGTACCTTCGCGAGACTCGCGTCTTCGACGTCTATCGGGGCAAGGACCTTCCCGAGGGCCACCGTTCGGTGGCCCTCCGCCTCCACTTCCGAGCGCCCGGTCGTACACTTACCGACCTGGAAGTGGATGAGGCCGTGCGGCGGATTGTCGATGTCCTCCGGGAGGAGCTCGGTGTCGGAATCAGAGGGCAACAGGACGCCTCCGGCGGAGCGTGAAGCGCTCGCGAAGCTCGAGGGCGGGGTCGGGCGCCTCCTCGACGAGGTCGGGCACCTGCGTTCCCGATTGCGCCGAGCCGAGGCTCGGGTGCGGGATCTCGAGGCCCTCCTCATGAGGTTCACAAGGGGCGACACGGACCCCGCCGAGCTGCGGGACACAATCGTCCGTCTCGAGGGTGAGAATCAGGAGCTCAAGGCTCGCATCCGGGACGGGCGTGAACAGGTGGAGCGCCTGCTCGCCAGGGTGCGCTTCCTCGAAGGTCGGGATTGATCGACGTGCGCGAGGTTCTCGGAGGAGGGGTGGGACAGTTCTCCGGTCAGACGGGAGAAGGTGGAGTGAGAGAGGAATCCGGGAAGATTTCGGTCACGGTGAAGATCGGGGGAGAGGAGCATGTGCTGCGCTCGCCCGCGGATCCCGATTACACGCGTGCCTGCGCGGAGTACCTGGACGAACAGATCAGGGCGGTGCGGGAGCGGGGCGATGTGGCGGAACGTCATCGGGCGGTCCTCCTCGCTGCGCTGGCCGTCACGGATCGATACTTTCAGGCTCGTGAGGAGCTGGACCGATTGCGCCGGGAGGTGTCCTCGCGCTCGATGAATCTGGTTCGCCGGATCGAAGAGCAGTGGGAGGAGGAGGGGAGGAGAGATCGGGGGTAGGCGCCGGTGCCCCTACCTTGCGGTTGTTCGCCTGCGGTTCCTATTCTACGGAAACCTTAGTTCAGAGCGGTCCCGGCTCCGAGGGATGCGACGGGGCCGTCCAGCCAGCCTACCGCCGGGTGCCCCTCGCACCCGATGTTTGGAGTAGATACATGGAACCCCCGCAAGCCATCGGGCTCGCGGCGGCTCTGATGCTACTCGTCGGCTTCCTCCTCGGCTTTTTTCTCAGCCGGAGTCGGGAGCGGCGCCAACAGCAGCAGGAGCGCGCCGAAGCCCGGGACGAAGCGTCCCGAATCGTGGGTCGGGCGCAGGAGGAGGCCGAGAGCCTTCGAAAGGCCGGCGAACTTCAGGGACGGGAGGAGGCGGTCCGACTCCGGGAGGAGTGGAAGGAGGAGGAGAGTCGGCGCCGAGAAGAGCTGGAACGGACGGAGAGAAAGCTCGCCGAGCGTTCCGAGTCGCTCGATCGCCGCTTCGACAGGCTGAATGAGCGGGACACCGCTCAGGAGGCGCGCACCGAAAGGATTCGGGAGAGGGAGGGGGTGATCGAGGAGTTGGAGCGGAGCGCCCGTGAAACTCTCCAGGCCGCTCAAGGCCGACTCGAGGAGATCGCCGGTCTCTCTTCCCAGGAAGCGAAGAACCGTCTCATCTCGGATATGGAGGAGGAGGCGCGCGCGGAGGCCGCGCAGAGTCTGCGCAGGATCCGGGAGGAAGGCCAGTGGACCGCCGATCGGGAAGCCAAGAAGATCATCGGCATGGCGATCCAGCGCATGGCGGCAGATGAGACCGCGCACGCCACGGTCTCGGTCGTTCAGCTCCCGTCGGATGACATGAAGGGCCGGATCATTGGACGTGAGGGAAGGAATATCCGGGCCTTCGAGCAAGCGACCGGCATCGATGTGATCATCGACGATACTCCCGAGGCGATCGTCCTCTCCGGCTTCGATCCGGTGCGGCGGGAAATGGCCCGGATCGCGATGGAGAAGCTCGTAGAGGACGGCAGGATCCACCCCGGGCGGATCGAAGAGATCGTCGAGAAGAGTCACGGCGAAGTCGAGGACGGGATGCGTGAGGCGGCCGAGCAAGCCCTCTACGATCTCGGGATCCACGATGTGCACTCCGAGATCGTGAAGGCCCTCGGACGACTGAAGTTCCGTACGTCTTACGGACAGAATCAGCTCCAGCATTCCCGGGAGGTTGCTCGGCTGGCCGGGTACATGGCCGAGGAGATGCGCCTGGACGTCCAGCTCGCGAAGCGGGCAGGCCTGCTCCACGACGTGGGAAAGGGTTTGACACACGAGCACGAAGGTACGCACGTCGAGCTCGGATACGACCTCTGCAGGAAGTACGGCGAGCCGCCGGTCGTGCTGAATTCCATTCGAGCCCACCACGACGAGGAGCCGCATCGATTTCCCGAGACCTTCCTCGTCACGGCGGCCGATGCGATTTCGGGTTCCCGTCCGGGTGCACGACGCGAGATGTTCGAGACCTATGTGAAGCGTCTTGAGCGCCTCGAGTCGATTGCCATGGAGCTGGAGGGGGTCGAGCGCTGTTTCGCCGTACAGGCCGGGAGGGAGGTCCGCGTCATGGTGGAGCCGGACCACGTCTCCGACGAGGACATGGCGCAAATCTCGGAAAAGGTGGCCCGCCGGTTCGAGGACGAGCTCCAATATCCGGGACAGATCAAGGTGATCGTGATCCGGGAGACCCGTGCGATCGACTTTGCTCGGTGACGCCTGCCCGAACAATTCGTCACGTCAAACATCAGGGGGGAAGGGATGGGAGCGGAGATCATCTCCGGGACCGAGATGGCGCGCGAGATCCGCGGGGAGGTCGCCGAGCGGGTGACGGCGATGCGGTCGGCCGACGGGAAGACCCCGGGCCTCGCCACGGTGCTCGTCGGTAGCGATCCGGCGAGCTCCACCTACGTGCGGATGAAGAATCGCGCCGCCGCCGAGGTCGGCATCCGGTCGCGGCAGGTCGACCTTCCGGAGTCGATCTCGCACGAGGAGCTCCTGGGATGGGTGGAGGGACTCAATGCCGATCCCGAGGTGGACGGAATCCTGGTGCAACTCCCGCTCCCGGACCAGATCCGAGAGGACGAGATCCTGGAGGCCGTTCACCCCGCGAAGGATGTGGACGGATTTCACCCCGTGAACGTGGGGCGCCTGGTCTCCGGCTCGACTGACGTGCTCGCACCCTGCACGCCGAGGGGCATCATCGAGCTGCTTATGCGGAGCGGCCACGATCCCGCCGGGCGCCACGTGGTGATGGTCGGACGGTCGAACATCGTGGGAAAGCCGATGGCCTCCCTCCTCTTGCGGCGTGGTCGAGGGGGCGATGCCACGGTCACGATCGCGCACTCGAGGACGGCGAACCTGGCTGAGATCACCCGACTTGGGGACATCCTCATCGTGGCCGTGGGCCGGCCCGGAGTGGTGACCGCGGACATGGTTCGCCCGGGCGCCGTGGTGATCGACGTCGGGGTCAATCGTGTCGACGACGCGGACTCGGAGAAGGGATATCGACTCGTGGGCGATGTGGATTTCGAGGGTGTCAGAGGTGTTGCATCCGCGATCACACCGGTGCCCGGAGGCGTGGGTCCAATGACCATCGCGATGCTCCTTTCCAACACCGTGGACGCAGCGCAGACCGGAAGGGGGGGGGACGGCGAGTGAGCCGTGGCGGCCGGGACGCCCTCAATCTGTTCGACGCCTCCGCGACGGATGAGAGTCGTTCCTCCGAAGTCTGGACGGTGTCCGACCTGAATCGGGCGGTGCGCGGGCTCCTCGAGGGAGGGCTGTCCGCCTTGTGGGTTCAGGGAGAAGTCGCGAACTGGACCCGAGCTCGGTCCGGACATCGATACTTCACCTTGAAGGACGATCGGGCCCAGCTCCGCTGTGTGATGTGGAGGCGCGACGCGGCCCGACTCCCTGCCGACCCCGAAGAGGGGATGCGCGTGAGGGCCTTCGGCTCGCCGACCCTGTACGAAGCACGGGGCGAGTACCAGCTTTCGGTGCGAAGGCTCGAAGGGGAAGGGGAGGAGGGGCTTTGGCGCCTTGCTTTCGAGCGGCTCCGCTCCCGACTTCAGGAGGAGGGACTCCTGGACCCCGCCCGCAAGCGCGCCCTCCCCCGGATCCCGCGGTCGGTCGGCGTGGTCACCTCGCCCACGGGAGCTGCCCTCCGAGACATCTTGAGCGTGATCGGGCGTCGGGCGCCGTGGACGCGCGTGGTGATCCGCGGAACCCGGGTTCAGGGAGAGGGATCGGCCGAGGAGATTGCGGCGGCCATTGAGATCCTGGGCAAGAGCGGGGAGGTCGAGGTGATCGTAGTGGGTCGGGGAGGCGGTTCGATCGAAGACCTCTGGGCGTTCAACGAGGAGCCGGTGGCACGGGCGATCTCGAGCTGTCCGGTACCGGTGGTCTCGGCCGTGGGACACGAGGTAGATGTGACGATCTCGGATCTCGTGGCCGACCTGAGGGCGCCCACGCCCTCCGCCGCGGGCGAGGCGGTCGTGCCCGACGGGACGAGCCTACTCGACTTCTTGACGAGCGCGCGCCCCCGCCTGGTTCGTGCGCTGCGGTCCGGAACGGAGCGGCGGCGCAACCGGGTCGAGGAGGCACGCGGGCGGCTCGAACGGGGGATCAGACGGGCCGTCGAGCCCGGGCGGGTCGGATTGGAGCGAAGAATGGACCGCCTTGCTCCCGCCTGGCGCGGTACCTTTGCACCGGCCGCGGTTCGGGTGGATTCGGGCGCAGTGCGCCTCACATCGGCCGTTCGCGCGATCGTTCGTCGGAGAGGAGAGCGGCTGGGCTCCCTCGCGGGCCAGGTGAATGCGCTCTCGCCCCTGTCCACGCTCCGGCGCGGATACGCGATCCCGCTCGGTCCCGGGGACGTGGTCCTGCGGCGGGCCAGTGAGTTCCGGGACAGTGCGGAGTTTCAACTTCGCGTCGTCGACGGACGGATACGTTGCGAGACGAAGAGCGTGGAGGAGGAGGGGAGGTGACAGAGGACGCCGCAGGCATGGACACCGACGCCGTGGGCCCGGGTGGGGCTGAGGGGCTGGATGAGCAGGAAGGGATGAGCCTCGAGGCGCGGCTTGGCCGCCTGGATGACATCGTGGCGGCCTTGGAGGGAGGCGAGGTAGAGTTGGAGGAAGGGTTGGCCCTCTTCGAAGAGGGCGTGCGCCACATTCGTGAGGCGGAAGCCCTGCTCACGAGGGCCGAGCTTCGCGTGGAGGAGCTCCTGGGCGATGTGGACGCGCTGCGAACCCGGTCCGTAGATCTTTCGGAAGAATGAGGGAGGGGACGGAAGTGCTCGACCTGGCGTCCTTTCTCGAGGAGGAGCGGGGACGGATGGACCGGGCCCTGAGCCGCGCCGTCGCTCAAGCGGCGCCGGCGCTCCCCCACGGGCTCCTGAGCCCGATCGAGCGCGGAGTTCTGGCGGGGGGGAAGCGTCTCCGCCCCATCCTTTGTGTTTCGGCCTACCGGGCGAGCGCCGGAGCGAGGGGCGGAGGAGGGGCGAAGGCTCCTGAGGCCATGTACGACCTCGCGGTCGCCCTCGAGTTGATCCATGCGTACTCGTTGATGCACGACGACCTGCCGTGCATGGACGATGCCGAGCTGAGACGGGGCGAGCCGACGGTCCATGTCCTCTGTGGGGAACGAGAGACCATGGTGGCAGGCGCCGCCCTCATTCCAGTGGCGGCGCTGCAGGCCTGGCGTGCGGCTGGAGACCTGGGACTGGACCGCAAGGCTAGCGAGGAGGCCGTTCGGGTCCTCACCCGAGCTGCGGGCGGAGCGGGCATGGTGGGAGGCCAGGCACTCGACCTCCTTGGCGAAGGAGCGAGGCTTTCCAGGACCGAGCTCGACGAGCTCCACCGCCGGAAGACCGGTGCCCTTCTGGAGGGCTCGCTCGTCCTCGGGGCCGTGGCCGCCCGCGCGGATGAGTCGATTCGGAAAGGCCTCTCCACGTTCGGGCGCGAGATCGGCCTCGCCTTCCAGATCACCGATGATCTCCTGGACGCGACCGGGGACGCCGCGACGCTGGGGAAGAATCCGTCGGACGAGCTCATGCGGAAGTCGACCTACGTCTCGCTTCTCGGGGTCGAAGGGGCCCGGGACGAGGCGCATGCGCGATCGAGGGCCGCGACCGAGGCCCTGCGCGTGGCGGGGATTCGGGCTCCGGCCCTCGAGGCCCTCGCGGGATTCGTGGTGTCGCGTGACCGCTAGTGTGATGAGTCGAAGATGCCCCGGTTCACGGATGCCGGCGAATCTCTGACTTGCCGTACTCGACGGCGGCGGCTTCGCTCCACCCTTCTGTGCCTGGCTGGCCCGAGTTCACTATGTTTGGTGGCGCCCCATGGTTGGTGGCGCAGGAGGCGGAGCGGGTCTGCCCTCGAAACGGCTCGGAACGTCCTACGAGAAGGAGTCGAGATTGGTGTCGGTACTTGACCGGGTGAGTTGGCCCTCGGAGTTGCGCGACCTGTCCAGGGACGAGCTCAAGACCCTCGTTGGGGAAGTGCGCGAGAGGCACATCGATGTCATCTCGGAGGTGGGAGGGCACTTCGGCGCATCCCTCGGGGTGGCGGAGCTTACCGTCGCTCTCCACTACGTATTCGAAACACCGAGGGACAAGCTCGTGTGGGACGTCGGCCACCAGGCCTACATCCACAAGATTCTCACGGGGAGAAACGAGCGTTTGCCCACGATCCGCCAGTACAAGGGGCTTGCCCCCTTCCTGAGCCGGGACGAATCGGATTACGACACCTTCGGGGCGGGTCACGCGGCCACTTCGGTCTCCGCGGCTCTTGGGATGGCAGCGGGCCGATCTCTCCTGGGCAGCGACGAGAAGGTGGTGGCGATCATCGGGGATGGCGCGATGGGTTGTGGCCTGGCGTTCGAGGCACTCAACAACGCGGGGCACACCGACGAAGACCTGATCGTGGTCCTCAACGACAATGACATGTCGATTGCGCCCAATGTGGGAGCAATGAACAAGTACCTCACCAACATGATCACCAACCCGGTCTACAACCGGGTGCGCGCGGAGGTCAAAGCGTTGATCCAGAAGGCTCCGCGGAGCCTCGGTGGTATCGTCGAAGGCGCGGCTGGCCGGCTGGAGGAGGCGATCAAGCATCTCCTGGTTCCGGGGATGATCTTCGAGGAGCTGGGATTCCGCTACGTGGGTCCGCTCGACGGGCACGACCTCGATCGGCTCATCGAGACCTTCGAGGGGGTGAAGGAGCTGGGAGGACCGATCTTGGTCCACGTCCTCACGCAGAAAGGAAGGGGCTTTGGGCCGGCGGAGGAGAATCCGGTCAAGTGGCACGCTGCTGCCCCGTTCGACAAGATCTCGGGATCGGGAAAGAAGAAGGCCGGCGGACTTCCCAGATACCAGAAGGTCTTCGGCAAGGGATTGACCGAGCTCGCTCAGGACGATCCCAGGGTCGTCGCGATCACGGCGGCGATGCCGGGCGGCACGAGCACCGGGATCTTCGCGCAGGCCTTTCCGGAGCGTCACTTCGACGTTGGCATCGCCGAGGGGCACGGCACCACCTTTGCCGCAGGGCTCGCGACTCAGGGAGTGCGTCCGGTCGTGGCCATCTATTCGACCTTCCTGCAGCGCGCGTACGACTCCATCGTGCATGACGTGGCGCTCCAGCGCCTTCCGGTCATCTTCTGTATGGACCGGGCCGGAATCGCGGGGGCCGACGGCCCCACCCACCATGGAGCCTTCGACATCGGGTATATGCTTACCGTGCCCGAAATGACGGTCACCGCTCCCAGGGATGGCGCCGAGATGCTGGCGCTCCTCCGGCTTGCCATCTCCCATGAGGCGGGCCCCTTCTCGATCCGGTGGCCGCGAGATGCCGTTCCTGCCGAGGTACCCTCGGTTGCGGACATCGACGCGATCGAGCATGGGAGCTGGGAGCTCCTGGTCGAGGGATCCGACATCGCAATCCTCGCGGTCGGCACGATGGTGCTCGCGTCCCTTGAGGCGGCGGAAGAGCTCCAGGAAGACGGGATCTCGACCACGGTCGTGAACTGTCGATTCCTGAAGCCCTACGACCGGGATGTGCTGTCGGCGGTGCTCAGGTCGCACGATGCCGTCCTGACCGTCGAGGAAGGGGCTTCTCCGAACGGATTCGGGGCCTTCATCGCCCGGGAGATCCTGGACGATCCGGAGCTTCCGTTTCCGTCGCGGTTTGCTACGCACGGGATGCCGGACCGATTCATCGAGCATGGTCCACGCGATGTCCTCCTGGGGGAGATTGGGCTCGACGGGCCGGGAATCGCACGGCGCGTCAGGTCCCTGGTCGGCGCCCGTCTCCGGACCTCCCGAGAAACGGCATGACCTTCAGAGCGGCTCCCCCGAAGCCATTGACGGATCCGCCAACCAAGGTCGGGATCGTGGGGCGGCGTGAGACTCCGGATCTGGCCGACGTGCTACGAAGGGTGCGGACGTTCGGGGAGACTCACGGAGTCTCCCTCTTCCTCGAGGAAGAGCTGCGTTGCACGGGCCCTGCGGACCTCCCGCCGCTGCCGGACTCACCGTCGGAGCTGGACCTCCTCCTGACCCTGGGAGGGGACGGTACGCTCCTGCGAGGGGTCCGGCGGGTCATCGGTCATCCCATTCCCGTCCTGGGCGTGAACCTGGGTCGCCTCGGCTTCCTCACCGCGATGGGACCGCCCGAGCTGGAGTCGGGCCTCGAGCGTGTCATGGCGGGGGAGGCGCTGGTCGACGAGCGGTTTACGCTCGCCGGGCGCATCGTGCATGCCGATGGCTCCGAGGGTAGGAGGCTGTGGGCCCTCAACGACCTCGTACTCCACAAGGGGGGCGTGGCCCGCGTGGTCCGCCTCGACCTGGAGGTGGGGCGAGGGCATGCTCGTGAGGAGATCGGCAGCTTCTCGGGGGACGGAGTGATCGTGAGCACTCCGACCGGCTCGACCGCCTATTCCCTGTCCGCGGGCGGACCGATCGTGTCTCCGAACACCGAATGCATCGCTGTGACTCCGATCTCTCCGCACACCATGGCCATGCGCCCGCTCGTCCTCCCGGACGCGGTCCTCCTGAGCATTCGTGCCCTCGATCGGTGTGAAGAGCTGGTCGTCACGGCGGACGGGCAGCTCGGGGTGCCTCTCGATCCGGGGGATCGGGTGCTCGTGGAAAAGGGGGAGGAGAGCGTCTTGCTCGTGCGCTTCCCGGGCCAGACCTTCTTCGACACCCTCCGGAGGGTGCTGAACTGGGCCGTGTGATCCCAGTCGCCCATGGTGGCGCCTCCAGTCGAGCCGCCACCTTCAAGTCGATCCACCCGGGCGCGGGGGAAGGTCTCGAGGGCGCGCGATCATGCTGATTGAGCTGAGAATCCAGAACTTCGCCGTCATTCGAGAGCTGTCGGTCGAGGTGGGCAAGGGGCTGAACGTCCTCACGGGAGAGACGGGGGCGGGGAAGTCCATTGTCGTCGGTGCGCTCTCCCTTCTTCTGGGGGAGCGCGCGTCGTCTGAGGCGGTGCGTGCGGGGGCCGAGCGAGCCGTCGTCGAGGCCGTCTGCGATCTCGCGGCTCGGCCGGAGCTGAGGGAGCGATTGGCGGAGCTGGGCCTCGGAGGGACCGACGAGTTCCTTGTGCTCAGGCGGGAGGTTCATGTCGAGGGGAGGAACCGGGCGTGGATCAACGAGTCTCCAGCCACGGCGGGCACGGTGGGAGACTTCGGCCGGGCTCTGGTAGACCTCCACGGCCAGCACGAGCATCAGACACTCCTGCGCTCGTCGGATCAGCGGGGCCTGCTGGATGCTTACGGGGGTGCAGAAGAGCTCATCAGGGAGGTCGGGGAGCTGCACGGCCGGGCCGTGTCGTTGCGGAAGGAGCTGGAGGCAAGGCGTGCCCGCCGATCGGAGTTGGCCGCTCGCGAGGATTTCCTTCGCTTCCAGCTTCGCGAGATCGAGGACGCTCGCCTGGAGCCCGGGGAGGACGACGGGGTGGAGAAGGAGCTCTCCCGCCTCGAGCACGCGGAGGAGTTGGCGCGGGAGGCCGAAGCGGTGCACGACCTCCTCTACTCCCGGGACGGTGCGGTGTCCGAGAGCCTGGCGCGCGCGCGCGATATCTTGCGGCGCCTCTCCCACCTCGACGAGAGCCTGTCACCCCTGGAAAGCCGGGCAGAGGAGCTCTACCACCAGGTCGTGGAGCTGGGGCGCTCCGCAGGTGGCTACGCTTCGTCCGTCGAGGTCTCACCCGGTCGTACCGAGGAATTGCGCCGCCGGCAGGATCTCCTCTTCCGGCTCAAGCGCAAGTACGGACCGTCACTGGACGAAGTCCTCGCAGTCGGCCAGCGCCTCCGAGCGGAGCTCGATGAGCTGGACGGGGCGGAGGTCGAATCCGGGGCGATCGAGCGGCGAGCGACGGAGGCAGAGGAGGAGCTGGCGGCGAGGGCTCGCGAGTTGTCGGAGCACAGAAAGGAGGCCGGGACTCGACTTTCCCGGGAAGTAGAGCGGGTCCTTCCGGAGCTGGGTCTTCCTGGAGCCCGATTCCAGGTGCGCCTCGAGCCGCTCGATGAGCCGGGGAGCTGGGGGGCGGAGCGGATCGAATTCCTCGCGTCGCTGAACCCCGGATTCGCCCCCCGTCCGCTCGCCCGAATCGCCAGCGGAGGAGAGCTGTCCCGGGTCATGCTGGCATTGAAGTCGATCCTCGCTCGCCAGGATCGGGTGCCCACCCTGGTATTCGACGAGATCGATGCCGGGATCGGCGGGGAGGTCGCCGTGGCGGTGGCCCGCCAGCTCGCCGAGGTCGCGCGCCACCACCAGGTCTTCGTCATCACCCACCTTCCGCAGCTCGCCTCCCGTGCGGATCATCATCTCCACGTCGAGAAGGGCGAGCGAGATGGCCTGGCCGTGACCACGGTGCAACACCTCGACGGGGAGTCGCGTGTCCGCGAGATCGCACGCATGCTCGGGGGCGACCCCGACTCCTCGACTTCACGCGAGCACGCGAAGGAGCTTCTCACCTCCCGGTAGCTTCGCGCCGCACGTCCCCGGAATCAGCGGTGGAGTCGAAACCTGGCGCCGACGTCGATCCGTCGATCGACCGGCGCCCAGTCTCCACTTCCGGACACGCTCCGCGTGCCCCGCACCAGGACCTCGAAGGGCCGCGAGACGGTGTCGGAGAGCGGAGGATGAATGGCGGAATATCGGAACTCGATCGACAGGCGGTGCACCACCGCCGCAGCTGACGGCGCAGGTGGCGGTGTCCCGTCGGTGTGGAGAGCGGAGAATGTGTCGGCTTCCCGCCGCAGCATACGCCATCCGGCACCGAGCGAGAGGCCAGGACCAATCCGCAGGCGAGGCGTCACCTCGATCCCGACGTGCGTACCCGGGTCCCAGCGAACGGAGGTTCGGGTTCGATCGGGGAGAAAGGCTCCATCGGAGTCCGGTGCGAGGAGGAGGATGTCGCGGGACCCATGCCATCCGACTTCCACGGTTCCCCGCACGCCCAACCGGCGGGGCAGGATAACGTCCGATATCCAACGGATCTCTACGCCAGGCACTCCTCGCGGGGGGTCTCGGGGGGCCACGGCACGGAGGGAGTCCGCCGACCCCGTCGCGAAGCGGACTGCTCCAGCCACCGCGCTCGAGAAGCTGACGGCGCCATCACGCTCTCCTGCATCATCGAGGGGGAGGATGCGCACGGCCAGGTGCAATTCCACGTCGCCGAGGTCCAGGAAGGCGGGTGGGGTGTCCTGGGGAAATCCCGATCCCGGCCACGCGGGATTGACCACGAGCGACCGGAACGTGCTCGAGTCCAGGAAGTCTGCCGCGAGGGGAGGGGCCTCGGGCGCCGCGGCTTCCCAATCGGCCATCTCGGTCCGCAGGGTGGTCCAACGATTGGCAATTCCTTCCCCGAGCTCCGAGCCACCGAGCGGGAACAAGGCCTCCTCTTCGTAAGCGAGCTCGAGAGAGCCGACGAATCCTTGCGTACCTTCAAGCAGGGAGTTTCCGTCGAGGCACGGCTGACTGTCCTCCCCGAGGTCGGTGCATGCCTCGTCCACCGCGTCCGCGAGATTGTCGAGAGCTTCCAGCGCCTGGATCAGGAAGGCGTCGACCGGTTCCCGGTCCACCCGAGCAGGATTGAGACCAACGTTCGCACCATCCGGAACGTAACGGAGAAGCGTATCGACGCGTCGTCGCACGAAGGGAACCGTGACGCCCACGGTCACACGGTCCAGGAGCCCGTAGCTGATCCCGACCGGGAGGACCTGTTCGTCTCCGGTGACGCGCCCGCGCGTGGCTCCAATACGAAGCCCGACGTCGGAATTGCCTCCGGCCAGGGATCGGAACCTCGTTTCCGTCGGCTCGAGGCCAGGAACCTGATCCACTCCGATTTCCGGGAGAAAGAAGCCGGGTGCCAGGTCCAGGGTTCCTTCCCCGTCAGGATCGTAGAGGCCCTCCAGGAGGGAGGCGGACGGTTGTAACTGGATGTGCCATTCGCCGCGGGGCACCACCGGATCACCCGTGTGCTGCGCGGAAAGTCCGGAGAGCGGATGGAGCAGCAGCGTGACGATCGTCGCGACCGCGAGAAGCTTCAGGCCGCGCATGGGCCACGAAGTGGGAGTGCAGGCATGTCAAAGCGTCGAGACGGAGGGAGCAGGTGAACCAGGGCGGCCCAAAGATAAGGGGACGGAGAACGGGATCCAATGCGGGGCCGGAGGCACGGATCATCTTGACGTTGCGCCACTTCCCGTCTAGCTTCGGGTGTCCCAGATGTGGTGTCTTCGGGCTGGTTTCGAGGGCGTCGACGTCGCTACGGGTGTCGCGGGAATAGCTCAGTTGGTAGAGCACCACCTTGCCAAGGTGGGGGTCGCCGGTTCGAGTCCGGTTTCCCGCTTTTCCCGAAATGGGGAGGCTCGACGCGCCGGCTGCGGGGTCTCCCCGTATTTTTTGGGCGCCGTGGCCAAGTGGTAAGGCAGAGGACTGCAAATCCTCTATCCCCGGTTCGAATCCGGGCGGCGCCTCTTTTTTTGAAGTCGTTTTCACGGGATGGGTCGGGCCTCAGGTTCGGCCGTCCCCGGGGACCTCCGATCGGGAGGCTTCGGATCCTGCGGCGTGGTCGATAGGGACTCGTGCGCCCATCGTCCGCGGAAAGGCCCGATCGGACTCGTTTTTCAGCGCAGAAGACCGTCGAGCGCAATGAGCAGACCCAGGAGGATGAACGGGGTGAGGACGAGCAGGAGCGGTCCAAACCATCCGTCCCCTGATCCTCCGGATTTCATTTCGGTCATCCGTCGCTCGTCGGGCACTCCCTTGTCCGGAGCTTCGCCACGATGTAGGGTTGAGATTCGTACGCCTCCTGAACCCCCGGTCTCCCCGCGGGTTCCGGGCCTCGGCGATGCGATGCCGGCCCCGCGTCTGTCCCATCTCACCTTTTCGACTGCGGTAACGTGACCAACGATCAATGGTTGGGTGTGCTGGAGGTTCTCTCCGGTGGCTCGGGCTTCGTGCGTCGCAAGAACGCCGGGTATTCTCCGAGCGACGACGACATTTATGTGAGCGGCAAATTGGTCTCCAGGTTCGGGCTCCGAACCGGTGACGAGATTTCCGGGCACGTGGGCGGCCGGCCGAAGAACGGTAAGGCCCCACCCCTGTCTCGACTCCAACTCGTCAACGACCGGCCGCCCGAGGACGCTCGGGGACGATCCCAGTTCGATCGACTGAGCGCCCAGCACCCCAGCGAGCAGCTCATCCTCGAATGCGACGTGCGGGTGCGCGGGGAGCCCGACTACACGAATCGCGTCGTCGACCTCTTCTGCCCCATCGGAAAGGGTCAGCGTGCGATGATCGTGGCTCCCTCGAAGGTGGGAAAGACCACGATCCTGCAGCGAATCGGCCAGGGAGTCGTCGCAAACCACCCGGAGTGCAGCCTCTTCATCCTCCTCATCGACGAGCGACCCGAAGAGATCACCGAGATGGAGGCGTGCGGAATCGGCGAAGTCATCGCTTCGTCCTTCGATTTTCCCCCGGACCGGCACGTGGCGCTCGCCGAGATCACGCTCGAGCGGGCACGCAGGAAGGTGGAGATGGGTCAGGACGTCGTGGTGATCCTCGACTCCATCACCAGGCTCGCGAGGGCCTATAACTCCGTCGAAGAGGGGAGCGGACGGACGTTGACGGGCGGTCTGGACGCGACCGCCCTCGAGAAGCCGAAGCGCTTCCTCGGAAGCGCGCGCAAGATCGGAGAGGAGGGCGGCGGCTCGCTCACCATCGTCGGAACGGCGCTCGTGGACACCGGCTCGCGCATGGACCAGGTCATATTCGAGGAGTTCAAGGGCACCGGGAACAGCGAGCTCATACTGAGCCGCGAACTGTCCGAGAAGCGGATCTTCCCCGCCATCGACATCGTGGCCTCGGCGACGAGGCGCGAGGAGTTGCTCCTCTCCCCCGAAGCGCTGGCGCTATCGCGTGCGCTGCGGAGAGAGTTGGCGGGGAAGGGAGCGGCGGACGCGATGAACGAGTTGCTCCGGGTCATGAGGAAGACGAAGACGAACGCCGAGCTGCTGGAGCTCAGTCGGGCGAGGAGGTGACCTCCGACTCGGCGAGCCTCTGGAGGGCGGCGAGCGAGGCCTCCATCTGGGCGCCCTGGAGTTCGTCCATCCGACCCGCGAGGTAGCCGAGGAGCGGATTCCAGCCGAAGTGGCCGTCCTCACGCCAGTGCACGCGACTTCCCGCCGGTGTGCGCTCGATGCGCAGGGCCCCCTCGATCCGGATGGACCCCCCTTCGACCTCCACCGTGTAGCGGATCGTTTCAGGCGGTTCGGACTCCACGATCACGAACTCTCCCTGTCCGTATCCCGGATCGTCCCATCTACGTCCAGATCCCGGACCGGCTTCGGGCCCGAAGATCTCGACCCCCGAATCCGGTGACGGGGTCCACTCGCCCCAGCGCTCGGCGGCCTCGACCAGGGAGAAGAGAGTTTCGGGGGGGGCACCGATGAGGGCGGTTCGCTCAGCGGTCCACCCGCTGGGGAGCAGTAGTCCCACCACGAGAAACCCTCCGGTGAGGAGAGCGAACGCTCCGAGAACGAGGCCGGCAATCCGGTAGGGGTGCATTCCCCGCAATCCCCCTCGGACAGAGCCGGTGTCCGGGGAGGTCACACGCCGGCTCGCGCAAAGGCGAGGAGTCGGGACGAGGCTTCGTCCAGGGTCCTCAGTTCCTTGCAGAAGGTGAACCGGACGAGGGGTCGATCCAGCGCAGGATCGTGGAAGAAGCTGCTTCCCGGCACCGGGGCAACCCCCGCCTCCCTGGCGAGCGTCCGGGCGAATCGATGGTCATCCTGATCCGAGAGTGTCGAGAAGTCCGCAAGCACGTAGTAGGCGCCTTCTGGAACTCCGCAGGAGAATCCGGCTGCCCTGAGCCCCTGTACGATCACGTCCCTGCGCTCCCGATACCCCTCCAGGAGCTCCTCGAAATAGCGATCCGGCATCTCTTCGCTGAAGGCGAACGCCGCCGCCTCCTGCAGGGGAGCCGGTGCACCCACGGTGAGAAAGTCGTGGACCTTGCGCACGGCGTCGGTCAGGTCGCCGGGGGCCACCACAGTGCCGACTCGCCACCCCGTCACGCTGAACGTCTTGCTGATTCCCGAAACCGTCACTGTGCGGTTCTTCATGTCTGCCAGCGTGGCGAGCGGCAGGTGCTCTCCCTCGTACTGGAGGCACTCGTAGATCTCGTCCGTGATCGCAATCAGGTCGTGCTCCCGGCACACCTCGGCGACCCCCTCGAGCTCCTCCCGGGAGAAGGCGCGCCCGGTCGGGTTGTTCGGGGTGTTGAGAACGATCGCCCGCGTCTTCGGGCCCACGCAGCTTCGGATCAGCTCCGGGGTGAGGCGGTACTCGGGGGGCTCGAGGGACAGGAACCTGGGGGT
>SLCK01000048.1 GCA_007125845.1 Gemmatimonadota bacterium | reverse complement strand
CCCGATGGGGCGCGGCGGGGAGGTCGTCTCAGCCGAGTACAGGTGCGGCGGTACGCTTTCGGCCGGAGCGTCTACTGGCCGCCCACGGCCGTGTCCGTGTCCCGGTCCAGCCCGAACGGGATGGGGCCGTAAACGTGGTGCTTCAGGACCCGGCGCTGGCCGACCTCGGCCCCATAGACGTTGCCGTACTGGTCGACGGCCACGCCCTCGGGCGCGCTCGTTCCTCCGAGGGTGGGGTCGTCGTCGGGAATGAAGTGGTAGACCCATCCGGTGCGGGCGTCGCCGACCCGGATTCCACGCTCCCAACCGGCGCCTCGGTGGCCCAGGAGCTGGTTCGGGGCCAGGCTGGACTCCGAGTCCGCTACGTAGAGGACGTCGTTCTGGTCGATGAAGAGACCGCTGGGTCGGCCGAACTGGGTCCAGATCGCGATGAATTCACCGTCCTCATCGAAGATCTGGATCCGCACGTTGGAGCGGTCCGCCACGAAGATCCGGCCCTGCGAGTCCATCGCAATATTGTGCGGATCGTGGAACTGGCCCGGTCCATAGCCAGTCTCGCCCCAGGTCTCCACGTAGTTCCCGTCGGCATCGAATCGGACGATCCGGTTCTCCCCGCCTGCCCCGTGCGCTTCCGCGACGTAGATGTGTCCCGTGGTGGGCGAAACGACCACGTCGGAGGGGCGGTTCAGGTGCGTCGGGGGATCACCGGCCTCTCCCGGCGTTCCCAGGGTCATGAGAAGCTCTCCCTCTGGGCTGAACTTCATGACCGAGTGACCGAGGCCGTACTCCTCGGCGTCTCCGATCGTCGCGTCCGTGATCCAGACGCTTCCGTCGGGCTCCACGAAGATGCCATGCGGCCACGAGATCAGCCCGGCGCCGAAGCTCCGGAGAAGGTTCCCGTCGGTGTCGAAGAGGAGCACGGGATCCAGATCCGAGCCGACGCAGCTGTTCTGGCCACAGCGCTCCGCCACCCAGATGTTGCCATCGGGGGATGGGAACACCGCACTCGTGGCTCCCCATTCCCGACCCTCGGGAAGTTCCCCCCAGGGCTGCGTGCGGTACGGGTTGGTCAGGAAGTGCTGGGCCTGCACCTCGGCCCCGAAGGCCATCAGCACGGCAAGCGCGAGCGCCGCGAGCCAGAGCTTCTTCACTGTCGAGCGTTGCATTGGCGTTTCCTCCGTCGAAAAAGCCAGGGTCCGTGGAAATCGAACTCTCCCCCCATGCCGGACGGCTCGCTTTCTTGTGGTGCCACGGTCTCCATTCTGTTGAGCCCGAGCCCGGAGCTGGAGAGAGGAGCGCGGATAAATTAGGCAGCGGAGAATGCCGCGTCTACAATTGGTGCCCCGGGATCGCTCCGGCGCCGCCAGCGAGCGCCCAACAACCCGGTCCCTGCCTTTATCCGGGATCCCCGTCCCCGCTGGAATGCTCCTCGAGGATCTCGGTCCTCACCTTCACCGCTCCGCGCGCCGGCGCAATCACGCCCCCTCGGGTCCGAACCAGCTCCCGGGTGAAGGCCGCCCCGAAAAAGATGATGAGGGCCGAGTAGTAGACCCACATCAAGATCAATACGAGGGACCCGGCCGCTCCGTATGCGGAGGCCGGCCCCGCATGCGTGAGGTACAGGGAGATCAGGTATTGGCCGAATACGAACAGGGTGCCGGTCAGGAGGGACCCCCATGCGACGTCCTTCCAACCGAGACGCACGTCGGGCAGCACGCGGAAGATCATGGCGAAGAGTAGGACCGCCACCGCGAGGGAGATGGTCAGGTCGAGCCCAGAGGCGAATCCGGGTGGGATGGGCACCAGATCCCCGGCGAACCGGAGGAACGCGCTCAGCACGGTCGTTACGAGGAACGAGATCAACATCAGAAGGCCGATCACCAGCACCATGCCAAAGGATGCGAGGCGGGAAAAGGCAAAGACGACCAGCCCGCTACGCGAGGGTCGGGCCCGCACTCCCCACAGCGCGTTCAGCGCGGCCTGGAGCTGAGCGAACACGGTGGTGGCTCCGAAGAGGACCGCTCCAACCCCGAGGGCGGTGGGCAGGGGGCCGGCCTCCTCAATGCGGGATCTCTGGACGGCATCTTCCACGAAGAGGGCCGCATCGAGTCCGATGAACTGTTCGATTTGCCCCGAAATCTCTCCCCTTACGGCTTCCTCGCCGAAGAACACGCCGGCCAGCGTGATCACGATGATCAGCAGGGGGGCGAGCGAGAAAAGTGTGTAGAAGGCGAGCGCGCCCGCGAGCTGAAATGCGTTCGCCGACGACCAGAGGGCGGCCGTGCCTTTCAGGAGGGTCCAGGCCTGACGGCCCTTGGCGTAGATCATCGAATGAGGCGATCCGCGCCGAGTGGTTGAAGGGGTGAGCGTTGGGGGCGTCCTGTTGATTCGGAACTGGGCATGGAGGTCATGGGAGCCACGGATCGCCTTCGTTGGATCGATTGCCTTCCGATGAGGGGACTGCGACACTGCCCGGAGGTCACGCTCGAGGGCAAGGTATCGTGAAGGAGGGTTTCGCTCCAATGGCCCCCGCCGGCCCCGGCATCGGCCTCGAGCCGGAACGGTCGACCCTCCTCGCACATTGTATTGAAGGTGGAAAAGGAAGTCCGGATCTCAAGCGAGGGAGGTCGAGGGTGGTCGAATCGAATGGAGTCCAGCGCGAGCTGAGGGACGAGATCCGTTGGCTCGGCGAGGTTCTGGGAGAGGTGCTCAGGGAGCAGGCGGGGGATCGTGCCTTCGAGCAGGTGGAGGAGGTACGCGCGCTGTCCCGGGGCCGGCGCGAGGGGGCCCCGGGGGCGGAGCGCGGCCTGATGGAGCTGCTCAGTTCGCTCGATCTTCCCGAGGTCGAGCCGCTCGTCACGGCGTTGAGCGTCTTCTTCGATCTGGCGAACCTGGCCGAAGACCGCGAGCGGGTGAGGGTCGTCCGAGAGCGGGAGCGCGAAGCGGGGGACCCGGATCCGGAAAGTCTCTCCGGGGCGGTGCGAGGTCTGCGTGACCGTGGGATGGACGCAGCAGCGGTACAGGAACTTCTCGACGAGACCGGCATCGAGTTCGTATTCACGGCCCACCCCACGGAGGCCAAGCGCCGGTCGGTGCGTGAAAAGGTGCGAGACTTACGGGGGCATCTCTACCAGCTCGACGATCCGACGTTGCTTCCTCGGAAGCGTTCTCGCTTGAAGCGTCTTCTGAAGGCCGACCTCACCGGACTCTGGCAGACGGAGTTCGTCCGCTTTCGGCGTCCCACGGTGCTGGAGGAGCTGGATCGCTCCCTCTTCTTCGCGGAAAATCTCTGGCGCGTCGTCCCGCAGCTGTTCCGGGAACTGGACGGGGCGCTCGGCGCCGCATTCCCGGATCACCGTTTCGATCTTCCACCGCTCCTCCGCTTCGGGACCTGGATCGGGGGAGATCGGGACGGGAATCCATACGTGACTGCGGAGGTCACGCGTGGCGCGCTCACACGGCTGCGGAGCGAGGCGCTCATGCGCCACATCGAGCAGGCCCGGCGGGCTCGGCGCAATCTCAGCGTGTCGTCTCGGAAGAAGCCGGTGACCGACGAGCTTGGGCGTGCCCTCTCCGAGCAGGTGGAGAGGTGGCCGGAGCTGGCCGAGGAGGTCGAGCATCTTTCCGTGAGCGAGCCGTACCGCCGGTGGACCCGGATCATACAGTGGCGTCTCGAGCGAGCCGCGGAGGCCGACCCGCTGGAGGCTCTTCCCGAGGGAGCCTACCGGAGTCCCGCCGAGCTGGTGGAGCATCTCGCGATCATGCGTCGCAGCCTCGAGCGGCACGGGGGCGGACTTCTGGCCGAAGCGTACCTGGATGACTGGATGCGGCAGGCCGAAGTCTTCGGCTTCAGCATGATGCGAATGGACGTACGCCAGGAATCCGGATGGTACGAGGGAGTCGTCGACGAGCTCCTGTCTGTCCTCGGCATCCATTCGAACTATGCCTCTCTCTCCGAGGGGGAGCGACAGCGGGTCCTTGCAGAGAGCATGCCCTGTCGGGAGAGCGTCGACGGTGCGCGCCTCTCCTCCGAGGCGACGGAAGCCGTGGCTCTGTTTCGTCTCCTGGCGTCGGTGTCTCGCATGGCCGGCAGCGGTGGCCTGGGCGCCCACGTCATCTCCATGACGAGGCGACCGAGCGACGTCCTGGCGGTGCTCTGGCTCAGTCGCTGGGCAGCCGCCATGGAGGAGCTGCCGGATTCTCATCTTCCGCTCGCCATCGCTCCCCTTTTCGAGACGATCGAGGACCTTGTGGAGGCTCCCGAGACCCTCGATTCCCTCCTCGGGCATCCGTCCTACCGCGAGCACGTTCGTCGGATGGGCGAACGGCAGATCGTGATGGTGGGATACTCTGACAGCACCAAGGACGGAGGATATCTGGCGGCGTCGTGGAACCTGTACGATGCGCAATTCCGGATGCAGGAGCCCGCCGACGCCCATGGGGTTCGGCTCGTCTTCTTTCACGGAAGGGGCGGCGCTTTGGGCCGGGGAGGGGGGCCGGCGGCCCGCCATATCCGCTCCCTTCCGCCTCGAACGCTCCGGGGGGGCATGCGGATCACGGAGCAGGGGGAGGTGCTTGCCGAGCGCTACGACGATCTCTGGATCGCCAGACGTCACCTTCAACAGATGATCTCCGCGGTCCTCCATTCGGGCGGCCGGGCCTGGGTCGCTTCCCGCACGCCGGAGGGCGGAACACCGCCCGCCCTCTTGCCCGTGCTCCGGTCGATGGCGGACCGATCTCGAGAGGTCTACCGAGAGCTCGTGGACCTTCCGGGATTCATCCGGTACTTCGAGGAAGCCACACCGATCACGCAGATCGAGGAGCTGCCCATCGGCTCGCGGCCGGCCAGAAGGCGTCCGGAACGTTCTCTCGAGACCCTGCGGGCAATTCCCTGGGTGTTCTCCTGGACGCAGAGCCGGCATCTCCTTCCAGCCTGGTACGGTCTCGGGTCGGCGCTCGCGCGGGAGATGGAGCGGGACGGGGGCCGTGGAGTGCTGCGGGAGCTCTATGCGGAAAGCGGATTCTTCCGGGCGACCATCGACAACGCGGCCCTGGCCCTGGCCAAGACGGACCTCGGCATCGCCAGGGTCCACGCGGAGCTCGTAGAGGATCAGGACCTCCGGGGAGAGGTGTGGGATCGGATCGCCTCCGAGTACGAGAGGACCCGGCAGGTCGTGTTGCACCTCACCGGTCGCGAGGAACTCCTGGCCGACATTCCCTGGTTGAAGAGGTCGATCGAGGTCCGCAACCCCTACGTGGATCCCCTGAATCTCATGCAGGTGGACCTTTTCCGCAGACTTCGGGGGAGTCCCGCCGAGAGTCCGGATGCGAAGTTGGCGGCGGAGCTCATCCGCTTGACGATCCAGGGGATCTCGGGCGGACTTCGGACCACGGGGTAGCACACGTGGGCGCCGGGGGGCTGGACTCCGGACTCGAGCACCGATAGGATCTTGACAGGTGGAGCCTGAGGAGTGGGCGTAGCATTCGGAGCGAGGCATGGGACGGAAGAAGAAGGGCGGCAAGAAGGGGGGGAGCCAGAGGCCGATCAAGGGGTTTCGACCGGGCAAGGCCCCACCGGAGTTGAAGCGGCAGCAGGCGAGGGCGGAGCTGGGCTCCGATGCCGGTTGGGCTCAGCGGGCGATGGTGGATACCGTCGCGGATCGAACGCCCGCAGAGGTGCGTGCTCTCGTCGGACGCTGGGCGCTCCTGCTCCTCGTGGGCGCCGTCGCACTGGGGATCCTCGGCGTGTTCCTCTATGGTTGGTCGACGCTGGCCGGCATCGCGGTGCATGTGCTCGGCCTCGTCCTGCTCGTTCTCTGGTACCGGATCAGGAGGCAGGGGGAACGCCTCGTGACGATGGCCGAGACCCTCGGTGATGCAGGACGCAGATAGAAGGTTGTTGAAGCAGGAGCTGTCCTGCTCAGAGCGTCCTGGCGACCTCGGCCTCCGCCGCGACGTATCCGAAGGCCGGCCACTGGTCGGGTGCCTCCAGGATGCGTTGGAAGACCGCCATCGCCTCGTCCTCCCGCCCCTCCAGCACGTATCCGATTCCGATTCCGTACGCCATGGTGGTGCCGGTGAGTGAACCGGGCTCCTCTCCTCCGGTCACCTCCTCCTCAGACAGGTCTCCACGGAAGTGGAGGAGGAGCCTGTGGTATGCCTCGTTCTCGATGATCTCCTCCGACGTAGGGAGGTCCTCGAGCAGCGCCTGGGCCTCATCGTCCTCTCCGAGGCGCCGGAGAGTCAGATAGAGCCAATAGCGTGTGGCCACCTGGAGATCCGGATTCGTCGACACGTCCAGGCACGATTCCCAGGCCGGGCGGGCCGCTTCCCAATCCCCGCGCAGGTAGTGGGCGAGTCCCAGGTGGTACCACAAGTTGAACTGGAGGGTGCTGAGGGGGATTCCCAGCGGGTTGGGGAGTCCGTCGGGTTCGATCTCATCAGGTTGGCCGCGGACCCATTCCGTACCGGTGGAGAGATCCTCCACTGCCCGGTCGAACTCGCGAACCGTGATCCACCGATGTCCCCGATGCCGAAGGAATCTGGCGTCGTCGGGAAATCGCTCGAGTCCGTCGGTGAACGTCGCGATTGCTGCCCGGTAGCGCCCCAGGTAGGCCTCTCGGCGCCCGACCCAGATCCAGAGCTCGGGGTCGTCGGGGTCCACCGCGAGCTCTGATGTCGCCACCTCGAGATCCTCGGTGCGCGTGGAGTCGAGAT
>SLCK01000013.1 GCA_007125845.1 Gemmatimonadota bacterium | reverse complement strand
GTGGGGAAGTAGTAGATGTAATTCGAGAGCCGGTTTCTGAACGCGGTGGCCTCCGCCTGGATCTCCGGCCGGCTCACCCGCACGAAGACATCGGCCCCGAGGCCGGTTTCCGTGTCGAGCTGAGGGTTGCCGATGTCGAAGGAGAAGTCGGCGAGGTGCGGTCCGTCGGAGAAGAGCTCCGGAATGGCGGGAGTCCGGTAGGCTCGCGCCACGCCCGCCCCGACCGTCCAACCGGAACCGAAGTCCCGGAGAAGGGCCAAAGAGCCCGAAAAATCTCCAAAAGTCCGATTCTCCACCGGCCGGTCCCGCTCCCCTATTCGGATGGGGGACTTGTCGTGGGGGCGGGTCCAGGTGAGATCATAGCGCGCGCCGAACTGGAAGCGGAGGAAGTTCACATCCAACTCCTCGTAGAAGTACGCTGCCGCCTTGTACTCGGTGGCAGATCGACTCCCGGGGAACGATCCAGCTGTGAGCACGTCCTGCCAGAGGAATGAGACTCCGATCGCCCCCTCGGCTCGAAGGCCGTTGGGCTCGTGCTCGTGACGGCCCGTGAAGTTGACGCTTCCCGTGAGTTGATCGAACTCCGCGCCCACGACCCTGCGCGCATCGGGGCCCTCCCCGATCACCCCCTCGATCTCCTGGTGCAGATAGGCGATCAGATTCGCATCCAGCTCAACGGCGCTGAAGGGCCCCAGCCCGGCCGAGTGTCCCGCTTCGATTCGACCGACCAGCCGACTCGTCTCCGCGTCGACCCCCCCGGGGTGCCCGCCCGGGATCACCTCGCCCTGGAACTCCCCTGGAACTCCGTGGTGGAGGTCGTAGGCCCGGACGGCCGCGCCGAGAAAGCCCCACTCGGGAATCCAACTCCCTCCAAATCCAAGATTGTAGCCGCGCGAGCCGGTGGATTCGAGATCACCCAGCGGTGTTCGAATCGATCCGCCTTCCCGGTAGGTGCCTTCGGCCCGAAGGGCGAATCGGTCCCGCACCGGGATCCTCACCACCCCCGCGGTCGTGAAGCCCCGATTCACGGACTCCCCCTGGAGGCTCAACGTGCCCGTGGGGTGCTGGGGGAGACTCCTTGGGACCTCTTCACGGATCACGTTCACCACTCCTCCCAGCGCATTGCTTCCGTAGAGGAGTCCGGCCGGTCCCCGCACGACCTCGATCCGGTCCGCCGAGATCGGATCGATCCCGACCGCGTGATCTGGAGCCGTGTGGGAGAGGTCGCCCATCCGGTTGCCGTCCTCTAGCACGAGGACCCGGTCGCTCCCCATTCCCCGGATCACGGGCTGAGCGGGGGCAGGGCCGAAGGTCTGCATCGCGATTCCGGGTTCTCCCAGCAGAGTGGAGGCCAGGCTCCAGGAGAGGTTCCTCTGCAGGTCCCTGCCCGCCAGGACAGACGTCGGCTGGTAGGCCTGGTCCGCACGCCGGGCCCGTCCCAGGCCGGTGACCACCATTCCCGGGAGCGAGATCGCGGATGGGCGAAGCGCAACTTCGACCTCGACGGTCTCCCCGGTCCCCACATCGACCTCCACCTCGGAGCGTGAGAACCCGATGCGCTCCACATCGACCGTGTAGCTGCCGGCCGATAGACCCTCGAAGTGAAAGGAGCCGTCCGCATGCGTGAACTCGGATCGCCCGGCTCCCCTGAGCCGAACATATGCGCCGGGAATCGCCTCACCAGATTCCGCGTCGATCGTGCGGCCGAGGACCCGAGCCTCCACCGACGCCGCCTCCGGGGTCGTCTGTGCTTGAGCGGCTGACGGCACGAGAGCCACCGCCACCAGAAATGTGAGCATAGTGACACACCTCGCGCGGCCCTGCCTCGGGCGCACCGAAGATTCCTTCACGTGCGTCTTGCTTTCGAACATCTGACCTCTTTCCCGGCCTGTGCGGTGCTGGCCGGCTATCGAGCCATGAAAATTCAGATGAGGGCGGCGCAGAAATGGCGTCCGGCCGTATTCGACCAACCCAGAAGGCGGCTTGGGTCGGACTGAGGTGCGCCCCGCGCTTGCCAGCCCACGGTCGTGGCCGGCTCCTCCCGATTCAGCTCGAAAAGTGGGGCGGGGCTCGGGCTTGAGTGTGCGCGGCAGGGTCGGAAGAGGGAGGATCGGCGGGTGGATCGGCGGGAAGAAGGAGCTCCGCGGCGGCCAGAGCGATCACGGCGGCGGGTCCAGGAAGCGTCACGGAGCCGGCGACGTGGCAGAGGACGCAGTCGAGGTGAGGATGCGGGAAGTGGGTCGAGCCTTCTGCAGCCCCGATCGGAGCCACAGACATCGCGGGAGGCGCCCCGTCCACATGGACATGAGCGACCGGCTCGAGCACCGCCCCCGCGAGTAGCGAAAGAGAGAGCAGCCCGAGGATGCGCCGAATCCGGCGGTTCTGGGGGCGGCTGAAGATATTCATCACCTGCGGGCTACACGGGAATGGAATCTCAAGTTCCGACCCGGACCGCAGTCCGCTCGGGGCGACCGAAGAGGCCGAGAAGAAGCCAGGCGACCCCAGCCAGGATCAGGAAGAGGACGAACCAGCGCATCGCCGAGGCCACGAAGAACAGGTCCAGGGCGGGCCACTGGAACTGGTGCTGGAGGAGGAGGGAGCCCCGGTCCGTCATCCAATGCCACGCCGAGTGACCCAGGACCGCCGAGAGAAGTATGATCCCGGTCCGCTCACTCACCGCCTTGCGAAAGAGGAACTCCATGAGGGGAACTGCGGCGGCCACGACGGCGACCTGGGCAGCGACCGTTCCCAGCGTGAAGCCGAACAGTGACGGCACGGCGTGGCTCCCAGCGAACTGGAGCGATTCCCGGAACAGGAACCAGAAGCCGAAGCCGTGGATCGCCCCGAAGACGAACGCCGCGGGCCATCGGCGCTGGAAGGAAACCTCGACCATGTTGCCAAGGGCGAGGAGAACGACCGAGAGGGCGATGAGGGTCCCGATGAGGCTCGGAAACCAGAGCACGTTCGGCAGGAGCCCGAACCCGGACGCGGCGAGGGTGATGGTGTAGCCCGCCGAAAAGGAAACGATAAGACCAACGAGCGGAAACGGTCGCCGAAAGGGCATTACGAGGCAGAGGAGGAAGAGCGGATAGTGCGCGTTCTCGGCGAATCCGATCGCGCCACGCCGGAGGAAGTCACCGACGACATGGTACCACCTCGGATCGAGACGGACCGTACCCGGATCCCCGGAGAACTGCAGCACACGCTCGTCGCCTTGGACCGTTTGCACCCGCAGCATCGTGGTGGTGCGGTCGCCCAGATGGTTCCACGCCGGACGGACCTCGAGGCTCGATGGCTCCGAGGCGATCGGGTAGGCCAGGGCGATGTCGAGCAACCCCTGACGCCAGAACAGGTCCGTTCCGGAGGGAATGGGCGGTCCGAACAGATTTGCAACCGCTTCGTCGAATGACGCAAAGGACCGATCGGAGGGCAGCGAGACCCTGGCGGCTTCGACGAGGGCGGGCCCGACGCGGCTTCCGTCCTCGAAGACCTCGAAGTGGTCCGCAAGCCAGAGGCGAGCGGCGGCCACGAGAGCTGGATCCGCCTCGTCGAGATCGAGGTATCCCGGTCCCCTCAGCGGAAACTCGATCTCGCGCAGTGCACCGAGGGGAACGCGGACCAGCACCCGCAGCCTCTCCGCCTCCGGACGGACGAACGCCTGTATCGTGACGCTCGGTGCGAGCGTTCCCGTGGCCTCCACCGGATCCTGGGTGAGACCGAGCCCCGGCACCGCCTCCGGTTCGGCTAGCGCCTCCTGTCCCGGAGGAAGCTGCGCGTCCTGAGGTGGCTCCGACCCGGGAAACGACTCCTGAGCAGGCACTCCGTCCCCTCCCAAGTCCTGATGGCCCGCCACGCCCGCCGGCAGCAAGAAGATCACACCTGCGAGGACTCCGGAAGCCGCAATCCTTCCTGCCAAACGACGCTTTCCGCCCTTCGTGACCCTGCTTCCACCAGGCAATTGCATGCCCCGAGTCGAAGAATTTCTGGACAGAACCCGGATCGGGCGCTTAGTATGCCGAAACGTCGACAGGAATGACCGGTCGGAATCCACCGCTTGGTCGCCTCCGCGCGCACAGTGCGCTCGATCGAGGGTATCGTTGCGTACGAGTAGAAGTATACTTGGGGCCTCCCTTACGTACAGGCCCCCTCCTGATCCTGGGAAAGGAGAGAATTGATGAACTGGAGACGCAGTCTATTGTTCGGGGTGGGGTTGGTCGTGGTGAGCGCCGTATTGTGGGCGTGTCAAGACGCGATCCAGCGCAACGCCGAAGCTCAGTCCGTTCAAGCACCGGTATTCGAGGTCAATCCCTTCTGGCCTCAGTCCCTGCCGAACGCCTGGCTCCTCGGTCCAGTGATCGGACTCTGGGTCGATAGCCAGGACCTGATCTGGATCGTGCATCGGGCGGACCAGCTCGCCAACAACGAAATCAGCATGGAGCTCGATCCCCCCACGTCACTGGAATGCTGCCAGGCGGCGCCTCCGGTGCTCGCCTTCGACCGGGATGGAAACGTCGTGCACGCCTGGGGCGGCGAGCCCGGTGGGGACTACCAGGGCTACGAATGGCCCGAGTCCAACCACGGCCTCTTCGTTGACCACGAAGGATACGTGTGGATCGGTGGAAACGGAGCGAATGATCGCCACATGCTCAAGTTGACGCAGGAAGGCGACGTGGTGGCCCAGTTCGGGACCGCGGGTCCTCCGGAGGACATGGACAGCCACGACCCCGAGAACTTCGGAAGGGTCGCCAAGATGTTCGTCGACGCGGAGACCAACGAGGTGTACGTTGCGGACGGGTACGTGAATCGTCGCGTGGCGGTGATCGACGGCGACAGCGGTGAGATGCTGCGCTACTGGGGCGCCTACGGGAATGACCCCGACGACGACTACGAGCACGCGGACCGTGGCGCGGATTTCGCGGACCAGACGCCCTCGCAGCAGTTCAGGGGCCCCGTGCACTGCGCGGATCTCTCCCACGACGGCCTCGTGTACGTCTGCGACCGCCAGAGCAACCGGCTCCAGGTATTCACCCCCGAAGGAGAGTTCGTGGAGGAGGCCTTCTTCGCACCGAGCAGCCTGGGCGAGGGGTCGACCTGGGACGTGGCGTTCTCGAGGGATCCCGACCAGCGCTTCATCTTCCTGGCGGACGGACGGAACCAGCGCGTGCGGATCATCGAGCGGCAAACGCTGACCGAGATCACCGCCTTCGGGCGGGGCGGACGGTACCCGGCCCACTTCTACTCGATTCACAACATCGCGACGGACTCGGACGGCAACATCTACACGACCGAGACCTATCAGGGCCGACGCCTTCAGAAGTTCACCTACATGGGTGAAGGCACGGTCGCCCGCGACCAGGGACCGCCCTGGGGCCAGTAGTCTCGAAGAGGCTCGTCCAGCTCGGGCCCGCGGCCCTTTTTCCTAACGGGAAAGGGCCGCGGCTCCGGCCCGGGCAATGATGCCGTCCTGCGCACCGGTCACTCCGCTCACCCCGATCGCCCCGATCACCTCGTCATCCACCGTGAGGGGGACGCCTCCCTCGATCGGCAGGGCGCCCGGAACCGCAAGCAGCCCCACCCCTCCCTGCGCGACCATCTCGGCGAAGACGTCGGTAGAGCTCCCAAAGGCCGCGGACGTTTTCGCCTTTCCGACGGCGATGTCCACGATTCCGTGGGAAACGCCATCCATCCGCTCGAGATAGAGAAGATGCCCTCCGGCATCCACAATGGCGATCACCACCTCCCAGCCGTTGGCCCCGGCTTCTGCGGCCGCACCCTGCGCCACCGTTTTCGCCCCCTCCAACGTGAGCGCCCTCGTCTCGACGGTCTGCCCGAAGACGAGCGACGGGAGGAGGAGGCCCAGGGAGACTCCGACCCAAATGCGAAAATCCATGATCTCAATTCCCTTTGGTAAGCATCCGACTCTGACGGTCCCGGAGGCGCACGGACGCACCCCGGACGAGGCCAACCGTTACCCGCGTCGGCATCCAGGTTCCGCAGGCGGGTGCCTCCTCGGCGACAGGCGCCGCCGCCTGCGTATCGGTAGGCCGGGGGTCCTCGGAGCCCTTTTCGTGGCTGCGCTGCTCGGCCCGGCGCTCCCCGGGGCCGCCGACGCCCAGCTCACCCACTTCTTTCCTCAAGGCACAACCTTCGACGAGGCCGTCCCCAGCCCTGAGGAGTTCCTGGGGTACGAGCTGGGTACCCACCACACACGCCACGATCGAATCGTCGCATACCTCCAGGAACTGGCCGCCCTCTCCGAAAGGGCCACCTATCAGGAGATCGGGAAGACCGTGGAGCACCGGGTTCTTCCGGTCCTCACGGTCACCTCCCCCGAAAACCATGCTCGCCTGGAAGAGATCCGGCGAACGCACCTGCGCGCGGCGGATCCCGCCACATCGGACACCGAACTCCCTTCCACGGCGGAGCGACCGGTGATCGTCCACATGGGCTACGGCGTGCATGGGAACGAAACCTCGTCGAGCGAGGTCGCGATGCTCGCAGCCTACTGGCTCACCGCGGGCCTGGACGATGAGGTCGTGGGATTCCTCCGCGACGGCATCTACCATATCGAGCCGGTCCTGAACCCGGACGGCCGGGACCGGCACACGAATTGGGCGAACATGCACAAGGCAGATCCCTTCGTGGCGGATCCGCTGGACCGTGAACACAACGAGGTATGGCCAGGGGGCCGGACGAACCACTACTGGTTCGATCTGAATCGAGATTGGCTTCCCCTGCAGCATCCGGAGAGTCGTGCCCGGATCGACTTCCACCATGCGTGGAAAGCGAATGTGGTGGCGGACTACCACGAGATGGGGACGAACAGCACCTATTTCTTCGAGCCCACCCATCCCGAGGGATCGTGGAACCCGCTCCTGCCCGAAGAGCTCTACACCGACATCACTCTCCGCTTTGCGGAGGAATGGGCCGGTAACCTGGATGAGATCGGCTCCCTCTACTTCACCCGGGAGGTCTTCGACAACATGTACCCCGGGTATGGATCGACCTACCCGAACTTCCTGGGGGGCCTCGGTCTGGTTTTCGAGCAGGCGAGCGCCCGCGGCCACGTCCAGGAGAGCACCCGGCAGGGGGAGCTGACTTTCGCCTTCGCGATCCGGAATCACCTGCGCACGACAATCGGCACGATCCGGGCAGCGGTTGAACACAGGGAACGGCTCCTCGAGTACCAGAGGAGCTTTCACATCTCCGGCCTTGCAGAGGCGCGGGATTTCCCCGTGCGAGCCTGGGTCTTCGGAGATCCCGCCAACGCCTCGCTCAACCGGGAGTTTCTCGACCTCCTCCTGCGGCACCGTCTGGACGTCTACGAGCTGGGCAGCACCGAGGAGCACGACGACCGCACCTTCCAAGCGGGCCAGGCGTGGGTCGTGCCAACGGAGCAGCCCAACTACCGCCTCGTCCGATCGATCTTCGAGCGCACCGACTCGTATGCGGACAGCGTCTTCTACGACGCTTCGACGTGGACGATGAGCCTCGCCTATGGAATGCCTCACGCGGCCATCGTGGACGGGGACCCGCCGCTGGGCGAGCGGGTCGAGGAGCCGCCCCAGATCGCGGGGCTGGGAGAAGTCCCCGCCGCGAGCTACGCATACCTCCTGGACTGGAGCGAGTACTACGCTCCCAGAGCTCTCCAATACCTGCTGAGCCGAGGCGTACGAGCGGAGGGCACCCGGGACCCGCTCACGATTCGAACGAGTGCAGGAGAGCGGAGCTTTCCCCGAGGCACGATCTCCATCCCGGTTCGGCTTCAGGACGTGGAGCCGGAGACGCTTCATCGGCTCATCCTCGAGGCGGAGTCACACGCGGGCGTTCCGATCCACTCCACTGACACCGGATACTCGACCGAAGGAGTGGATCTCGGGAGCGGCAGCTTCCAGCCGGTCAGGGAGCCCCGAGCCATGATGATCGTGGGAAGCGGAGTTTCGCAGACGGAGGCGGGCCAGGTCTGGCACCTCCTCGACACCCGTGTCGATCTGCCCCTCACCAAGGTCGACCGTCTGGACGTGGGGCGGATCCGCTTCGAGAATTACTCCGTCGTCATCCTCGTGTCCGGAGACTACGGCTTCCTAGAGGAGGGGGTGGTGGACAACCTCCGCCGCTGGGTCGAAGAGGGTGGAACCCTCGTCACCATCCGGACGGCGAGCGAGTGGGCCCTGCAGCAGGGGTTCGCCCCGCGCGTCGAGGCGGAGCTCGAGGAGTCGGAGTCCGAGGAGCGGATAGGGCTTGGCCGCCGGGATTGGGCCGACGCCGGCGCCATCGCCGGAGCGCAAGCGATCGGCGGCTCGATCTTCGAGGCGGACCTCGACATCACTCACCCGCTTGGGTTCGGATACGAGGATCGGAGCCTCTCCGTGTGGCGCGATCACAGGATCTTCTGGCCCGCCTCCGGGAACCCGTACAGCACGGTGGCACAGCTCGCCGACGAGCCGCATCTGAGCGGCTACGTTTCGGAACCGAATCTCGAGAGGCTGCAGGAATCCCCCTCCCTCGTCGCCGACGGCCTCGGATCCGGAAGCGTCATCCTCTTCCTGGACAACCCCAACTTCCGAGGCTACTGGTACGGGACGAATCGCCTCTTCCTGAATGCGATCTACTACGGGGACCGGGTGAGCGTCCCCGGCACTCCCTAGGATCCGGCGTCGTCGAATACCCATGCTCAGACGAACTGGCTCGCTGCTCGTCGCATCCCTGGCCCTCCTCGGGCCTTCTTCGGCGGTCCTCGAGGGACAGGCATGCCCGGAGCCCGACGGAGGACACGCCGAAGCCGGCATTCCGGCGCCCGACCTCTTCTGCATCCCGCTTGAGCCCGGGGCGAACGTGCCCGAAGCATCAGGTCGCGCGCTCCTCCTACCGCCCGCTTTGCCCTTCACCGTCGGGGTGGATCGTCACGGCGTGCAGCAGCACCGCTTCGTACTGGAGCTGGAGGGACTCCCGGAGCCGAGCACGCTCGGGGATTTCGACCGCTACGTGGCTTGGATCACACCGCCTTCGCTCGCCCCGATGGCCCGACTGGGAACCGTGGACAACGGGCGCCACGAGATCGCCACGGCCGGGTTCAATGCTTTCCTCCTCCTGATCTCCGCGGAGGGCCCCGACCCGGGAGACGCGCGCTCTGGCCCGCTCGCCCTTCGGGGTACTTCCCCATCAATGGTCCTGCGCCCGCACGATCTGCCCTACATCCTTGCGGAGATGTCCGCACCGCTTCCGGACGGAGCGGGTGATCACCACGATCATCAGCCGCTTCCCGACGCCCGCGCGGACGACGGGCGCCCGGCGGCCGGGGAGGTCCAGGTGCACCTGGGCCATGGCCTGGGCGATTGGGGCGTCGGGGCAAACGCCTCACCGGCCTGGCGTCCCCCCCCCATGCACCCCGAGGTGGACATGCCAGCGCAGATGATGCTCCTGCGCCCGGAAGCTGCTCCATTCCTGCCCATTGGGGGTCCGGATCCCGACACGAGCCGATCGGATCCGGACCGGACACATATTGCCGAAGCACGTCCGCGGGAGGAGGTCCAGCTTGCGGCGGGCGACACCCTGGTGCTCGAGGCAGGTCCAGTGGTGAGGCGGATCGGCCGCGTCGAGCTTCCGGGCTACGGCTTCAATGGACAGATCCCCGGGCCGCTCATCCGGGCCCCTCAGGACGACACGATCCACGTCCGCTTCCGAAACGCCACGCCAATCCCGCAGGCCGTCCACTGGCACGGCATCCGGCTGGACAACGCCTTCGACGGTGTGCCCGGCGTCACCCAGGACCCCGTCCCTCCCGGCGAGGAGTTCCTATACGAGGTCCGACTCCCGGACGAGGGGAGCTACTGGTATCACTCCCATCTCCGCGAGGACGTCATGCAGGACATGGGCCTGGCCGGCACCCTCCAGGTCTCGCCAGCCGATCCGAACGGTCTCTACAACGAGGTGGACCGCTCGCTGCATATCGTTCTCGACGACCATCTCGTCGGTCCGGAGGGTTCCGTTCCGTACGGACTCGGTGCGCCGACTCACGCCCTGATGGGCCGATTCGGAAACGTGCTACTCGCCAACGGAAGGGAGGACTGGTCGCTCGAGGACGCCCGCCCCGGAGAGGTGATTCGGTTCCACCTCACGAACGTCGCCTCGACCCGCACCTTCAATCTCTCCTTCGAGGGGCTCCCGATAAAGCTGGTCGCGGGCGATGTGGGAAAGCTGCCGCGCGAGAGTTGGGTCGAAAGCATCGTCGTGGCTCCAGCGGAGCGTTGGGTCGTCGAAGTCCGTTTCCCGGATCGGGGACGTGTGGCTCTCGAGAATCGAGTCCAAGCGCTCGATCACATGGGCGCCAGGTTCTTCCCCGAGGTGGATACGGTGGGGACGGTGGAGGTCTCCGGCGCTCCGCTCTCCCGGGAGCGCCCTTCCGCCCAATCCTTCACGACCCTCCGCGTGCAGAGATGGCTCGCCGACGAGCTGGAGGCGCTCATGGCCGACCATGTTCATCGGGAGCCCGACCGGACCCTGACCCTGGACCTCCGTGCCGGAGAGCTCCAGTTTCCCCTCGACCCACTCCTGCGCTGGGAGAACGTCTTCCGGCCCGCCGTCGAGTGGGCCGGCACGATGCCCGACATGGATTGGCTCGTGTCCGGGCACGAGGCCGAATGGATCCTCCGTGATGCGGACACCGGCAGGGAGAACATGGATGTGGATTGGCGGTTCCGCACCGGGGAGACGATCAAGCTGAGGCTCGTCAACAACCGGGACGCCACCCATGCGATGCAGCACCCCGTTCACATTCATGGGCAGCGGTTCGTGGTCCTCGCGGTGAATGGGGAGGCGAACCCCCAACCGAGCTGGAAGGACACGGTGCTCGTCCCGGTCGGCTCGGTGGTCGACCTCCTGGTAGAGATGTCCAATCCGGGCCGTTGGATGATACACTGTCATATCTCCGAACACCTCGAATCCGGGATGATGGCGGTCTTCGAGGTCGACTGAGCAGGAGCTCCGGCAGGCGGCCGGAGTGCGCCACCCCGTTCCACCCTCAAGTACCGGAGGCCCGTCATGCGTCGGTGTTCACCATTGCGCCGAAGGCCCCACTCGCCCCTCGGCTTCGTGTGCCTGGTCGCGTACGTCCTTCTCGCTCAGACGGCGACTTCGGTCGAGCACCTTTCCGGTCAACTCGCGTCGGAGCTCGCTCCGTCGGTCCTCGAGTATGTGTCGGTGACGGATCCGGTCGTCGCACTCGTAGGCGTGACGGTCGTCGACGGCACGGGAGCTCCCCCTCAGGAGGCCTGGACGATCGTGCTCCGGGACGGACTCATCGACCAGGTGGGTCCGACCGGGGAGGTCGATGTGCCGGCTGACGCCCGTGTCCTCGAGCTCGACGGGCACACGGTGATTCCGGGGCTGGTGGGCCTGCACAACCACACCTTCTACACGACCCAGGGCCGGAGCGTGCAGCTCAACTTCTCGTCGCCACGCCTCTACCTCGGCAGCGGAGTGACCACGGTCCGTACGACCGGGGCCGCGTCCCCTTACTCCGAAATCAATCTCATGCGCGGAGTCGAGGCCGGTACGGTGCCGGGCCCCCGCATGGAGATCACCGGCCCCTACATCACGGGCACCGGAGCGGGAGGACATATGCTGGCGGTGGCCGACGCCGACGAAGCCCGCAGGGTGGTGGCGTACTGGGCCGAAGAGGGAGCTACCTGGTTCAAGGCGTACACTCGCATTAGCCGCGAGGCCCTGGGCGCCGCGATCCAGGAAGCCCACTCGCGAGGGCTCAGGTTCACGGGCCACCTGTGCTCCGTCTCCTTCCGGGAAGCTGTCGCACTGGGAATCGACAACCTCGAGCACGGGCTGTTCACGAACACCGACTACGATCCCTTGAAGGAGCCGGACGAGTGCCCTCCGGGAACGAGGAACCGTCTGGCCGACGTCGACATCTCATCCCCGGAGGTGGAGACCACGATCCGGGAAATGGTGGAGAATGGGGTCGCGATGACCTCCACCCTCGCCGTCTACGAGCTTTCTCTTCCGGACCGTCCCCCTTTGGAGGACCGTTTTCGCGAAGCGCTCGCGCCGGGTGCCATGGAAGAGTACATCGCGACGAGGGAAAGCATAGCCCGCGCGGCCGACCAGTCCGTGATGCCCCAGGTTTTCAGAAGGGCGCAGGAGTTCGAGGTCGCATTCGTCCGGGCCGGCGGCCTGCTCGGGGCGGGTGTGGACCCGACGGGGAACGGTGGAGCGCTCCCCGGGTTCGGAGACCAGCGCAACCACGAGCTTCTGATCGAGGCCGGCTTCACCCCTGTCGAATCCCTCCAGATCCTGACCCTGAACGGGGCGAGGATCCTGGGGCGCGAGGACGAGCTGGGATCGATTGAGCGCGGAAAGCGCGGAGATCTCGTGGTGATCCGGGGCGACCCGGTCGCAAACCCGGAAGAGATCCGCAACGTCGTGACGGTCTTCAAGGACGGAGTTGGGTACGAATCCAGACGCCTCGTCGATTCGGTTGCGGGCGTGGTGGGCATCCGCTGACGGGCCGATCCCGATGCGTCGACACGACCACAAACCCTAGAACTCGAGACCGGAGACCCCACGTCGATGAAGGCATCCGACCTCTTCGTGCGCTGCCTGGAAAAGGAGGGCGTCGAATACGTCTTCGCCGTTCCCGGTGAGGAAAACCTCGACCTCCTGGAGTCGATTCGCGAGTCCACGATCCAACTGGTTGTGACCCGCCACGAGCAGTCAGCGGGTTTCATGGCGGCCACCTACGGCCGTCTGACCGGCGTGCCCGGGGTCTGCCTCTCCACCCTCGGCCCCGGAGCGACCAATCTGGTGACGGCATCGGCTTACGCCCAATTGGGCGCCATGCCGATGGTCATGGTCACCGGTCAGAAGCCAATCCGCTCATCCAAGCAGGGAGCCTTCCAGATCATCGACGTGGTCGACATGATGGCCCCCATCACGAAGTACACGAAGCAGGTCGTCAGCGCATCGTACATCCCTGCACGGGTCCGGGAAGTGTTCCGCCTCTCGGCCGAGGAATTGCCCGGGGCCACCCATCTCGAGGTTCCCGAAGACATCCTTCAGGAGGAATCGTCCGCTCAGCCGCTGGAGGCCAGCCGCGTCCGCCGGCCGGTGGCCGACGCGACGTCGATCGAGGCCGCGCGGGAGTTGCTCGAGGAGGCCAAGCGACCTCTCATCGTCCTGGCGAGCGGGGCGAATCGAACCCAGACCTGCTCGGCCCTGTCGAGGCTGATCACCGAGTACGGACTCCCCTTCATCACGACCCAGATGGGGAAGGGTGTGGTCGATGAGCGCGATCCAGCGTATGTGGGCACAGCCGCGCTGAGCTCCGGCGACTTCGTGCACCGGGCCGTCGAAGCGGCCGACGTCATCCTGAACGTGGGCCACAACGTCGTTGAGAAGCCTCCCTTTTTCATGAAGGACGGAAAGGTCCGCGTGATCCACGTTGATTTCAATACGGCCAAGGTGGATCCGGTGTACTTTCCCCAGGTCGAAGTCGTGGGCGACATCGCGTTCTCGATCGAGGCCCTCATGCAGGGGCTCGAACGGCAGGATCACTGGCAGTTCGATCACCTCGACGGCATCCGCCGGGCCCAGGCCGACCATTTTGACGCCAGGGCCGCTTCGCCTGACTTCCCCATCCGGCCGGAACGACTCGTTCGCGACATGCGCACGGTCGTCCCCGACAACGGCATCCTCACCCTCGACAACGGGATGTACAAGATCTGGTTCGCCCGGAACTACGCCGCGCTCGGACCGAACTCGCTGCTCCTGGACAACGCGCTGGCGAGCATGGGAGCCGGCCTGCCCTCGGCCATCGCCACCCGCCTCGTCCACCGGGACCGCCCCGTGGTGTCGGTCTGCGGAGACGGAGGGTTCATGATGAACTCGCAGGAAATCGAGACCGCAGTTCGGCTGGGGCTCGACCTGACGGTGGTGATCCTCCGGGACGACGCCTACGGGATGATCCGCTGGAAGCAGGAGGAGATGGGGTTTCCGGACTTCGGGCTCGGGTACGGAAACCCCGACTTCGTGGCGTATGCCCAGGCCTACGGAGCAACCGGGTATCGAGTCGAGTCGGCGGAGGAGCTGGTCCCCGTGATGGAGGAAGCGATGGACGTCCCCGGCGTCAAAGTGGTGGACGTTCCGATCGACTACGGCGACGACCACCGGACGCTCCACGAGGAGATCCCGGCCCTCGCCCGCGAGCTGTGATCCCGGCTCGACTTCCCAAGGAGGATGAGACATGTCGGTGAAGAGCTATCCGTACTACCTCGCCAACCGGGCGGTGCACGCGAATGAGGACCTGGAGGTGGTGGACAAGTACTCGGGCGACGTCTTCGCCCGGGTGTCGGAGGCCGGGCCCGACGCAATCGACGAGGGGATCGCGGCGGCCGCTGCCGCCACCCGGAAGATGGCCGAGCTCAAGCCTTACCAGCGACAGGGCATTCTTCAGCACTGCGTCACCCGCTTCACCGAGCGACAGGAGGAGCTGGCCGAGCTCCTCTGCCTGGAAGCGGGGAAGCCCATCCGCGACGCCCGTGGCGAAGTGAGCCGGCTGATCGACACCTTTCGGGTGGCCGCGGAAGAGGCGGTCCGTTTCGGCGGTGAGGTCATGAACCTGGAAATCTCGGAAAGAGCCCGTGGCTACTTCGGCATGTGGCGGCGCCACCCCATAGGCGCCTGCTCTTTCATTACCCCGTTCAACTTCCCTCTGAACCTGGCGGCCCACAAAGTGGCTCCGGCGATCGCGGCGGGTTGTCCCTTCGTGCTCAAGCCGGCGGAACGGACTCCCATCGGCGCACTCATAATCGGAGAGACCCTCGCCGAGACGGACCTCCCTCCAGGCGCTTTCTCCGTGCTCCCTTGCCAAGTCGCCGACGCGGAGCCCTTCACCATGGATCCCAGGCTCAAGCTGCTCAGCTTCACCGGCTCCCGACAAGTGGGATGGATGCTCAAGGAGCAGGCCGGAAAGAAGAAGGTGACGCTCGAGCTTGGAGGCAATGCAGCGTGCATCGTGGATGAGGGAGTCGACCTGGACGATGCCGCCGAGAGGATCGTCTTCGGCGCCTTCTACCAGTCCGGACAGAGTTGCATCAGCGTGCAACGTCTCCTGGTCCACGAAGCGATCTACGAAGACCTGGTGAATCGACTCGTGGAACGGGTCGGCGACCTCCGAATGGGCGACCCCAAGGAGGAAGACACCTTTGTCGGACCGGTGATCTCCCAGTCCGACGCGGAGCGGATCGAGACGTGGATCCGGGAGTCCGAAGACGCCGGAGCCCGCATCCTGGTCGGAGGAGGACGAGATGGGGTGATGGTGGAGCCCACCATCGTCGAGAACGTGCCCCAGGGTTGCCTTCTCGAATCCGAGGAGGTCTTCGGACCGGTGATCTCGGTCCGGGCCTTCCGTGACTTCGAAGAGGCGCTTGAAGAAGTCGACCGCAGCCGCTACGGCCTCCAGGCGGGCATCTTCACGCGCGACCTCCTCCGTGTCCACCGGGCGTGGGATCGTCTGGAGGTCGGCGGTGTGGTGATCAACGATGTGCCCTCGTTCCGGGTCGACAACATGCCTTACGGGGGCGTCAAGGACAGCGGTCTGGGCCGCGAAGGCATCCGATTCGCAATGGACGACATGAGCGAAATCCGGCTCCTCGTGATCCGGGATCCGGAGGAGGCCTGAAGAGGAGCACGGCAAGGCCTCCGGGCTGGCGATGCGACCTTACAGCCCATATACTTCAAGGTGGTAGCGTTTTCTACCGGCCCCCGTTTCAGTCAACTGCACGCGCGGTCCAGAACTATGCGTACGATACCCTGTCGATTGGACTCGCGTGACGCGCTGACGCGGCGCCCTCGCCTCGCCTGCCGGACCGTGCTCGCGGCCGTGGTACCGGTCCTCGCTGCGTCGGCTCTCGGCACGCCACACGGCCTTCTGGCACAAGGTCCTGGAGGGGTCGCGGGCGAGATCGTGACCGAGGCGGAGGGCGAGCCGATCGTCGACGCCTTCGTGGAGATCCAGTGGGCCGACGGAAGCCGGATCGGGGACGTCGGCCTCCAGGGAGTCACGGATGGGGCAGGCCGATTCGAAGTCGTCGGGGTGCCCGACGGGGCCTACCTGGTCCAGGTTCAGCACCTCACGTACGGAACTCACCATCACCCGATCCGGGTGGAAGGTGACGGAACGGCCGAGATCCGCATCACGCTCTCCCAGAACACGATCGAGCTGGCTCCTCTCGTGGTGGACGGCCGTAGCGCTCGTGAGTTCGAGGGCCGCAGCTCTCCGGCATCGAGAAACGTGCTCACGCGGACCCAGATTCAGGAGGCGGCGGGAAGCGGGCTCCATCTCGGAGACTTTCTCCGACGGGAAGTCTCGGGCATCCATTTCCGACAGGGTGCCGGGGTCGGGGGCCAGGTCTGCGTGGAGTTTCGAGGGGCGCGCCGCGGGGACGGACCTTGCCGTCCTCCGCAGGTCTTCCTGGACGGCGCGTCGGTCCCCAATGCCGTCGACTTCTTCGGGTACTTCTCGATCACGGAGCTCGAACGAATCCAGGTCATCCCCCCCGCAGAGGCCGGTGCGCGTTTCGGCCCCAACGCCGGCTGGGGCGTGGTGATCCTGGAGACGACCCGGGCCGGAAGTGAGGGCCAACCTGCGATCCCCCTGGCTGAGCGCAGGCTCGCCACCGAGCAGGTCCGCTTCGATTGGTCGCAGGAGAACGAGCCGTATCCCTGGGCAAGGGTCTATGCCTCGGCCTTCATCGGGAATGCGGTCGGGCTGGCGGCCGGCATGGCACTCCTGAGCCACTGTATGGACCTGGATGACCGCCGGATCTACCGAGGAGAGGATCACTGCGGGATGGCACCTCTCCTGAGCACCGGTGTGGCCGTGGCTCTCCTCCCAGCAATCGGAGGCAGCCTCGCCGCGAGGCTGGCCGGAACAACCGATCAGTCCATGGGGCGACTGCGCCAGTCGGTAATCTACTCCCTTCCGGTCATGGTTCCGGGCTTCGCCGTGGCGAGCCTCCACGCCGGTGAGGAGGGGCCGACGGGAGTCGAGTGGGTGGGCGTGGCGCTTGTCACGGTGGGGGCACCGCTCCTGAACACGCTCGCCGACCGACTCTTCCGCGAGCCCCGCTGACGGAGCTTCGTGCACCCGACGCGGGCCTGAATTCCGGAACTGTGGGTCCGGGGAGGAGATCCCCTGGAGGTGCCCGCGAGTGCTCAGTTCAGCGTAATGAGCTCGATCCGGAAGATGAGAATCGAGTTCGGCGGAACGATGACCACGCCTCCATCCTGGATGGGCTGAGGCCCGTAGCCGAGCTCGGCGGGGATCACCAGCAGCCTCACCCCACCCTCCTGCATTCCGCGCATCCCGAGGTCCACCCCGTCGATCGCCCGTTGGAAGGGGTCCTCATCCGCGATAACGAAGTTCACCGGAGACCCGTCCCCGACTTCCCGGCTCGCATCGAAGCGAACACCGTTCGTCAAGTAGGCCTCATAGTGGAACTCGACCCGGTCGGCCTCTCCGGCTTCGTCCCCCTCTCCCACTTCCTCGTCGAGGTAGTAGACTCCCTCCGGGAGGAACTCCATCGCATCGATGTCGATGCCGAGCGACTCGGCGTAATCGGCGTCCGCGGGATCAATCGGATCGGGGATCTCGGGACCGGTACTGCCGCCCGAATCGCATGCCGCCAATGCCAGAGTGGCGCAGGTGGCAAGGGCGGGTACGAGCGAGGGATTCCGCAGGCCGGACACGATCATCGTGAAGCTCCTTGGGGGGATGGCGCTGGTGCTGGGGGAAGGACGAGGCCAATCCGACCCACATCGAAGAAGTGTGTCGGAGTTGGTGCCTCAAACTCCTCAGTCGCGTGAAGGATCCGCCTCGCGCCTTCCCACACCCCGGCGCGCCGAGCCCCTCGGTTCCTCGCCGAAAATCTGACGCACCACACTAGCGATCGGGCGCCCAGATGCTCGTGTTGGGTTGGAATGCTGCCCACGCGAACCAGAAGGCCACGTACGCCTCCGGCACCGGTTCGAGGTGCTCTCCTTCCAGCTCACCTGAGCTGGCCGCCCCGCCCAGGCTCCAGACGCTCCCGGTCTCCTCGTCCACGAAGGCGCCGTCCTGCACTGCAAAGGTGAGCTCCCGGTCGTTGAGGCGAGTGAAGTACGCCGCCGCTCCCTGCGCCTCGCGACTCCAGAACACGGCGACGCTCGCACCGTCGACGGCGGATGGGGCCACGCCCAACTCTCCGAGCTCATCCAGAATACCGAAGGGAAAGGCGAGACCCGCGGTCTGACCCCTCGGGATTCCCAGGACCAACTCCTTCGGAGGGCGAGTCTGGTCCACCGGAGCGTTCACCGGAAACATCAGGCTCGGGTTGTCCTCCTCGTCGTAGCGGACGTTGGCCCCCGTCCAGTACGGATAGCGGTAGCCATCGAATCTCTGGCCCACCTCCGGCGCGTGGGCGGGCACGCGTGTATTGGGATGGAGCTCACTCCACGCTTCCCAGGTCACGTCCATCGACGGCGCCATGTCCAGCGGAGTCCCCGCCTCAACCCCGCACCGGGCCCCGCGCGCCATCTGGAACCAGAGCGACTCCTCTGATCTCCGATCGTACATGATGAGGTTCGTCTGGAAAAGCAGGCCCGATACCCCGAATTCCGCCCCGTCGACGACCGAGCGATCGAAAGCGAGACCCGAACCGGTCAGTGGGCAGAAGGTGATCGCCACTGGCACACCCCCGACGTCCACATTCAGGATCTCGTGCCACCACCCCAGCCGATGGGGGAACGCTATGGCTTCGCCGCCGAGAGCCACACCGATGACTCGATCCTCGGGGCTGAGGTACGCCGCACCCGCCTCCCCGACACCGGCGAGCAGCGGGTCATCGAGCGAGGGGATGCCGTCCTTGCCGGGGCCTCCGTCGAAGAGTTGATCTTCCGGAACCGAGCAGAACGCTCCCCCTCCGCCATTCCCTCCTCCCGGCCCCGTGCTCGACGTAGGAGCATCCCGGCACGCGGACACGAGGAGGAATGCGGCCGCTACCGCGAGGATGGGTACAACTCGGCTCCCTGTCCCAACGTGAGGCGCAAACAACGTCTTCTGACAAGATCGTGACATCGGAGACTCTCTGCGCATCGGTTCATCGAAGTATCGAGACGGGCGGTCGCCAGACTTCCCTGCTACCGCCCTGTACTATCTGTGAAAGACATCTCTCCCGGCGCGGGTTCCCCGATCGGGTGTTCTCCTGGGGCAGGCCGATGCCGAGAAGCTGTCGCAGCAGACCCGAGGGTGTCATTTTGAAGAAGATTCCGAAGTTGCCTTCCGGTCTCCCCCATCCCACAGGAGTTGACGATGCCGCACCGCTGTCGGACAGCCACGAACACCCTGGTGCTGATACCCCTGGGTCTGGCGCTGGCGTTTACGCCCGGACCAGTCCAGGCGCAGGACAACCCTTCGCACGCCCACATTGGCCACGTGCTCGACGGCTTCGGCCAGACCCCAAACGGTGAGGGACTTCTCCCCGCCGCGTGGGCGGAAGCGGAGGTCGCGATCCAACACGCCGGATTCGCCGCTCGAGACCTCGAAGACCTCGACGCCATGAAGATGCACGCCGAACACGTGCTCCACGGCCTCGATCCCGAGCGGATCGACGGGGGACCGGGGCACGGCTTCGGCGTGAGGCGCGCCGCCGAGGGAATCGCGCAACACATCGGGCTCGCCGCAGATTCCGACGGAGCCTCCGACAACGTCCAAACGCACGCCGAACACGTCGCGGCCTCGGCCCGGACCGTCGCCCAGCGCGCGGAGGAGATGATCCTTCTGATCGATGAGATTCTCGCCACGGAATCGGCCGCGGTGGCGGCGCCTCTCGTGCAGGAGCTGGAGTCCCACGCCGGAGAGCTGATCGCCGGTCGGGACGCGACCGGGGACGGGCAGATATCGTGGCGGGAAGGGGAAGGCGGGCTCCAGCATGTGGATCAGCACATGGGCTTCATGGCGGCCGGAGAAGGCATCGACTGATCGGACGCCGACCGGCCCCGGGGAGGGTCAGCCGGACCCGGATGAGAGGAGGTCCTCCTCTCCGGTCAGCCTCCGATCCTCCTCGATCTGCGCATCGAGGGAGTGATCCACACCGACGTCGGGAAGCTGCTCGGGCCCTTCCTCGGGGCCCGGGCGCGGACCGTCCTCCACCTGCGCGGCCTCGTCTGCCGATTGCGGCGGGAGGACCACCCGGTATTCGGGGGAGGGCATGCTGATTCCCTCCCGATCCAGCACCTCCTTCACGATCCGGATCGCCTCGCTTCGGACCTTCCCGAAGTCGGTCTCCCTTTGATTCACCCACCCGGAGAACCGGAGCACCACCGCGGAGTCCCCGAGCTCGTGGATCCGGACGGAGGGGGACGGATCAAGGAGGATTCCCGGTACCCCGTTGAGCGCCTCGAGGCCCCGCTTTCGAACCCGCGACAGATCCTCCTCCGGCCCCACGCCCACGGAAAAGAAGAAACGCCTCAGCGGATTCCGGGTGAAGTTGACGACCACGCTCTTGAAGACCATCGCGTTCGGGATGCGGACGTGGTTCCCATCTAGCGTCATGAGCACGGTGTCACGTCCGGTGAGTCGGACCACCCGGCCCTCGTGTCCGTCGAGCTGCACATGATCGTTCGGCGCGAAGGGGTGCCGGAGACTGAGGAGCCCGCCCGCGAGATAGTTCTCGATGATATCGCGGAAGGCGAACCCTACTGCCAGCCCAGCCACACCCGCCGTGCCCAGGAGGGCTCCCACGAGCGCGGTTGCTCCCAGGATGTCCAGGGCGAGCAGAAGCCCTCCGACGACAATGACGACCCGAATCGTCTGCCGGACGAAGTTCTGTGCGAAGGGGTGCGGCAGAATCCGCTTCGGGGGAAAGGGGAGGCGTCCGACCCCGTAGGCCGCGAGAATCGAGACGGCGACGACGACCGCCGCGACCATCACAAGAGGTAGGAGAGAAAAGAAGATTTCTCCCTGCGCTTCGAGTTGCTCGAGAGCGGTGGCAAGCCCCTCTTCGGTCTGGCTCACGGCACGCGCGCACCCTTTTCCTCGGCCCAGGCCAGGATGCCTCTCATCCCCTCCCGGAACGAGTAGGCTTCAAATCCCTCCCGCTGCATCCGCTCCGCGATGTGTGCGGACTGGATCCCGTGCGCGCAATAGAGGACGTAGGTAGGTCCCCGGTCCAATGCCTTGAAGCTCCGAAGCAGATCCCACTCCGGGCGGTGCTCGGCTCCAGGAAGGTGCCAATGGCGATACTCGGCCGGGCTTCGACAGTCCAGCACGATCGTGCCCTCGGGGATCTCGGACGTGAACAGGTAGGGAGACACCAGATCGCTGGGCGCCAGATCCCGGAGATCGTGGGACCGGACGGTCTCCATGGCCCGACTGATCAACTTCGGATCCAGGTTGCGTTCCGCCGCATCAACCGCCGCCACCGATGCTCCCGTCACCGGTCTTCCGGGCGTGATCGCGCAGTACTCCCGGACCTTCTCGGAGAGCGCCGCGGTCCCCAGCGAGCGCGCTCGATCGATGATCTGCTCCTTGTCGAACCCGATCAGCGGTCGAAAGACCGGAAGGGAGGCCGCCGGTTCGATCGCCCGGAGATTGCGCAGAGTCTGGGACGACACCTGGCCGAGCGCCTCACCGGTCACAAGCGCTTCTCCGCCCAGCTCCTCCGCCACCCGCGATCCCACCCGGTACATCATCCGCTTCAGGACCACCTGTAGGTACGCTGGTCTCACCTCCCGCTGGAGCGCCTCCACGATCTCGGAAAAATCCAAGGCCAGAAGTCGTGGGCGGGTGCCGTAGCTCCAGTCGTCCGCGAGGACCTTCGCCACCTGCAGGACCGCTCGCTCGTAGGCTTCGCCGCCGAGGTTGCAGAAGACGTAGTCGAGGGCGACCCCACGCTTCAGCATGAGCGCCGCGGCAACCGCAGAGTCGTAACCTCCGGAGATGAGGGCGACGGCGCGACCCTCCACCCCGAGCGGAAGCCCTCCGGCACCAGGGATGCGCTCGGCGAACAGATACGCCGTGCTCTCCCGCACCTCCACCTCCACCCGAATGTCGGGATCGTCGAGATTCACCTCGGCTCCCGGGTTCAGCGCCGCTCCGAGCTCGACGTGGATGTCGTGCGAGGAGAAGGAGTGGCGGCCGGATCGACGGGCCCTCACGGCATAGCGTCTCCCCTTCACTCGGTCGGCATACAGCCGCCTACCCGCCTCGACGATTTCGGCGAGGTCGGCCGGTACCACGGCGTCATAGGGCGAGACGGAGCTCAGCCCGAATACCCGGCCGAGGACCGTCGGAAGTCGGGGCGATCGGCTCCGCACCAGGAGGCGACTCCACTCCTCGTCCAGGACCGCCGAGGGATCCACCTGATCGAGTGCGTCGCGCACGTTGCGGGCGAGCGCCTGCAGGAACTGGCCCCGGGTTCGCCGCGACTTCGTGGCAATCTCCGCCGCCAGGCGTAGGACGTACGTGCGCTCCGCCCGCCCCTGGATCCCTGTGCTGGTCTCTGCCATTATCAAGCCTGACCCCGGATGTGCCCCTCCCCGGCGCATCGATGAGCCGGACGGTGGAATACGCCCGTGTCCGGGAGCCGTTCCCCACGACGCTCCTTCCCGGAGGCCCCATGCCCGATGATCCGCACAAGCCCCTCCGGGAGACCGTATCCCTCCTCCTCAGGGCCCCGGACGATCCGAGCGCGCTCCTGTCCGTCCTCCGTCCGCCGGACGACCCGGACCTCCCGGATGCGTGGGGCCTTCCGGCTGGGCGAATTCGCTCCGGGGAAACCGCTGAGGAGGCCGCACTCCGGACGGGTCGGGAGAAGCTCGGAGTGGCTCTTGGACACCTTCGGGCACAGGCACGAGGCAGGGTGGAGCGGCGGGACTACCGCCTCGAGATGGTGCTTTTCGAGTGTGTCATCGTCGAAGGCACACCGACCGTTCCCCAGTCCGCGGAGGGAGTCACCCAGTATTCGCGGATGAAGTGGGCGCCCCCTTCCGTCCTTGTCCCGGCAGCCCAGCGAGGCTCTCTCTGCTGCCGGCTCTGCCTGGACCTGGAGGAGAAGCCCTACCTCACAGGCTAGCGGAGTACGCCGGGGCGGTGGCACTTCGTCGGCGAGGCGTTGCGTCGGCCGGAAGCCTTCCTTATCGTCCGAGGCGACAGGGGTGCTGGGACGCTTTCCCGGCTGAGATCATACCCTCAAACCGACCTGATCCGGGTAATTCCGGCGTAGGGAGTCAGCCTGGTGTCTCCACCCCCTTCCCGTCGTCCATCTTCGCTCACCCCTGGGAAGGGTCTTCCATGAGTTTCGTTGACGAGCAGTTGACCGCCATCCGGCCCCTCTGGGACCGGATGCTATCGCACACCTTCCTGACGGACACGCGGGACGGCACGATCGACCAGGACTCTTTCGCCGTCTGGATGCGCCAGGACTACCTTTTCGTGGAAGCCGCTCTTCCGTTTCTCGCAACGCTGATTGCGAAGGCCCCGGAGGGGCATCGGGCACCGCTCTCGCGAACGCTTGAAGCGCTTCGAAGGGAGCTGATCCTCTTCGAGGAGCGGGCCGAGGCCGTTGGCGTCAACCTGAGGGGTGCTCCCCCATCCTTCACCTGCCACGCCTACGTCCAGTTTCTCCTCGCCACCGGCTACCGCGCCTCGTATTCCGAGGCGTACACGGTGCTGTACGTGGCCGAGAAGGCCTATTTCGACTCCTGGAAGGTGGTGCGAGCCGGGATTGATCCGGATTCACCCTGGTTTCCCTTCGTGCAGAACTGGTCCGCTCCGGAGTTCGAGACGTGGGTGAACCACCTTGGCGAACAGCTCGACGAGCTCGCCGTGGAAGCGGGAGCTGCGGAGCGTCGACGTATGGCCGAGCTCTTTCGGCTGACCACCCTCTACGAGATCGCCTTCTGGGAGATGGCGGCGAGCGGAGACACCTGGCCAGGTCTGGACGCCGGGTTCGACCCCGGACTCACCGGCACGAACGCGGTCTGGCGCGACGACGACACCGATCCCAGCCAGCACGCCTGGAAGGGCGTGGTGGTGGAAGGAGGGGAATGACCTTGGCAATCACCGAACGACTCTACGAAGCCGCCCGCCCGATCTGGGACGCACAGCTCGAACATCCCTTCGTACGTGGGCTCGGGGACGGCAGCCTCGCGGAAGAACGGTTTCGGCGGTGGGTCCTGCAGGATTACCGATACCTCCAGGAGTTCGCTCGGGTCTTCGCCTGGGCGGTGGCGAAGGCGCCGCGGCTCGACTCGATGAGCTGGTACGCCTCTGTTCTCGACCTGACCCTCAACACCGAGATGGAGCTGCATCGCACGTACGCCGCCCGGTTCGGGATCTCCGCCGAGGATCTCGAGACCGAACCGATGTGGCCGACCACGCGGGCCTACACGGACTTCCTGGTGCGAACCGCCGCGGATGGCGGCATGCCGCGCCTGCTCGCCGCGCTCCTTCCCTGTGCGTGGGGCTACTCCTACATCGGAAAAGCTCTGGCGCGGGAGGAGGCCCCCGAGGATCAGCGGTATGCGGATTGGATCGCGCTCTACGCTTCCGAAGAGTTCGCCGACGCGGCCTCGCGCCTGCGCGACGAGATGGACCGGGAAGCCGCGCACGTAGCGCCCGAGGAGGAGGCACGCCTGCAGGAGATCTTCGTCATCTCTTCTCAGTACGAGTGGCTCTTCTGGGAGATGTGCTGGAACGGAGAGGAGTGGCCCGTGTGACGCCCCACTCGGCGGCCGCTCATCCGAGTCCGGTCTCCCGCAAGCGCCGCTCGACCAGCGGCCGGTGGGCCACCGCCGCAGGGGCCGCGTCGAGGCCGGGCAGCTTCCACACCGCCCAGAGCACCAGGAGCTTGGCGACCGTCCCCAGGAGGCCTCCCTCCGGTCCGAATTCTCCGCCCGTGATCCAGTCGGGACCCAGAGATTCGGCTCGATAGAGAGGGACCTCGAAGAAGTCCAGGCCACTGACGGGAAGAGCGAGCAACGACGCCATGCCCCAGTTCCAGCCGAGGTGCACGGCGGTGGCGAACCAGAGGCTTCGGGTCCGGAGATAGGCCACCGAAAGCATCACCCCCGCAAGAAAGATGTTCACCAACGCGAGCGGGCTGGCGTGGGGGTTGAACGCGTGTGCGGCGGAGAAGAGGGCGCTGGCAAGGACGGTGGCGACCGCTGGGCCGATCCACCCCACGAGGAGTTGGAAGGGGTATCCCCGGAAGATGGCCTCCTCCACCGCCGCAGCCACAGCCAACAGCGAAAGATGGCTGCCAACCGCGTGGAGATGAGCTGTCGTGGACCCATCGCCGGAATGGTAGACAAAGAGCCCGGCGACCGCACCGATCCCGACCACGAGAGCCAGTGGGAACACTCCAATCGCCATTCCACTGGCAAGCTCGCGAGAGGTGCCGGAGGTCCAGGCGAACCCCAGGGCCCCGAGGGACCGATCCTCGTAGCGAGCCAACATGAGCCAACCGGCCCCGACCGCCGCGAGCAACCCTCCGGTCGTCACCCAGAACAGCTCGTCCCCCGGTAGGATCCGGGACATGCCCACGCCCGCGGCGAGGACGGGCGCCATCAGTACGATGAGGAAGATGGCGTACAGGAGCATCTTCCAGAGGGGGTACCACCACGGATCGGGGGCGGCATGCGCCGACTTGCGCAATCGGTTGGATTCCGGGTCCTGCATCTCCGCCGCCCGCTCGAGTGAGGTCTCTTCGCAGCTACCTCACCCCATTCCCTCCCCTGCGATCCTTCGAGGGCCGAAATCCGGGAGCGGGTGGCCGGTCGGGGTGACCGTGTGCGCCAGCTCCGAGGAGTTCTCCGAGCGCACCGTCTCACCCACGGTGATTGGAACCGTGCTGGGATTGAAGGCACTGGCGCTCATCGCCACGAGAACGTAGTCGTTGTCGTTGCCGTTTCCGTTCCCGTTCCCGTTTCCGTTACCATTCCCGTTGGCCGGCGGGGGATCGGTCACCGAGTCTACGTTCCCGCCACATGAAGCCAGAAGGAGACCGGGCACCTGGAGAAGCATCCAACCCGCACGTCGGGTAAGGATTCGGAGTGACGGAGAGATCAGGTCTCGGTGCATCGCAACTTCCGGGAGGCATGGGAATGCTCACGCGGCACCGCCCGCATTGACGGAGCTTTTTCCAGCATACGGAGCCAGGATTTATCTCAGCAAGAAGGTTTCTTTCGCCGCCCGCGACGCGGGCCTCCTTCGGACCCTGACGGATCCAATCGCGTAGCCATGGAACGCACGAACCTCGCCCCGCTCACCCTTGAAGGACACTTCCTCCTCCATCAGCTCTTCCGAGTGCCTCCCTCCCCCGAGGAAGAGGGGGAACGGGTCGCCCACAGGAAAAGGACCGAGGCGCTGGCAGAGCTCCTGAAGTCCTGGGCGGACCTTGGAGACGACGGGTGGAGTGGACTCTACCGGGTCGTCGGAGGAAGCGCAGACTACATGCTTGTCCACTTCCGGCCGACCCTCGAGGCGCTGGGGGAAGTCGAGGTGGACCTGCGGAGGCATCCTGCCTCACAGGATCTGGTTCCGGTCGGGGACTACGTCTCCGTCGTCGAGCTCTCGCTCTACCACGTCACCGTCCTTCTCCTCGACGAAGCCCGGGAGCAGGGCGTCGAACCGGGATCGGGTGAGTGGGAGGAGATGGTCCGGGAGCGACTCGCCGCAGAGAGGAAAGGCCGATACGCGCAGGAACGGCTTCGTCCGGTGCAACCCGACGACATGCCCCACATCTGCTTCTATCCGATGGACAAACGTCGCCAGCCGGGTGAAAACTGGTACATGCTGCCCGTCCGCGAGAGGGCCGCGTTGATGCAGGAGCACGGAACGACTGGACGTCGCTATGCCGGGCGAGTCTCCCAGGTCATCTCCGCTTCGGTCGGCTTCGACGACTGGGAGTGGGGCGTGACCCTCTTCGCCGCCGACCCGATCGAATTCAAGGCCCTGATCACCGAGATGCGCTACGACGAGGTGAGCGCGCTCTACGCAGAGTTCGGCAGCTTCTGGGTCGGGCACCGAGTCCCCACCGAGCGGATCGCGGACGAGCTCGGTCCCTGACCCGGACGTACCCCTACCCCTGGGCTCGCTGGGCGATCACGTAGTCGCGAAGGACACCGGCCTCGGTCTCGAGCTCCCGCATCCGGTACTCGACGAGGTCCCCGACCGACACGATTCCCTCGATCCGGTCGCCGGCCATCACCACCAGGTGGCGAATGCGCCTTCTCGTCATGTACGCCATCAGCTCCGGGAGCGGATCGTCGATCGCGCAGATCGGCGCCGGCTTCGTCATGATGTCCCGTGCCGTGAGAACCTTCAGCTTGTCCGTCCGGTCGTGCACGGCGCGAACGATGTCCCTCTCCGAGACCAGACCGAGCACGGGCCCGGATTCGCCCATGACCGGGAGCGCCCCGATGGAGTGTTTCATGAGGAGGCTCGCCGTCGTGGCCACATCCGCCGAAGGCTCGACGGTGATCACTTCGGAACGATTTGTCTTTCCCGACAGCAGCTTCCCTACCTTCATCGACATCCTCCCTGGTGCACGACGTGGATCGTACCCTCCCTCCCGGCGCACGCAACTCACCTCCGACGGAGACTCTCGGCTGCGGGGAGCGGGGGGGAGGCAGGTTCCTTGGATCGCGCGAATGCCGCTGGAGTCAACGGTCCGTGCCGCGCGAATATCGGAATACCCCGGTCCGAGCCCCGGGTTCTAAGAAGGCTCCCCGTCGGGCAGATCCTCGCCTACGAAGCGCTCTCCCAGGAGTTCCTCAGTGAGCTCCCAGAGCTTTCGAGCCATCTCCGGATCGCGGGCCGCGGGTGAGGGAACCACTTCCCGCCCCTCCAGGAGATACTTCCCGGACACGCCTGCGAGCTCGGGATCCGTCGCCGCATGGAGGAGGTGGTCGGCCGCCTCCTCCGGCGCCTGTGCGCCCCGAACGAGAAGGGATGCCCGCTCGAGCATCTGGAGGTGCCAAGGGTAGTGACGGAGCAAGCTCGTGCGGGTGGGTCCGGGGGCGACGGCGAGAACTCCGATCCCGGTGCCTTCGAGTCGTCGCCCGAGCTCCTGTACGAAGAGGATCCGGGCCAGCGCCAGGTGCTTCCCGTGGGCGAGGACGCTGAATTGGCGCTCCCCCTGAAGGTTCTTCAAATCGAGTCCTCGGGGCGCCCGGAACCCTTTTCGGTGTTCTTCGCCAGCAACGACCACGACCCGGGAGGGTGCTCCGGCCGCGAGAGGATCGATGAGACACCGGGTCAACAGGAAGGGCGCGAGGTACTCGACGGCGAACATCACCTCGGTGTGGTCCGGTCCGAGTCGCCGATCAGGCAGACGGACCCCGGCGCAGTGCAGGAGACCGTGAATCTCCGGAAAGCGCTCGCGGATCTCCCGGCCTACCTCCTCGACGGACGTCCTCGAAGAGAGATCGCCGGCGACGACCTCGACCGTCCCACGACCCGTCGCCCCGGCGATCGCGGCCCGGACCTCCCGGACCTCATCCTCTCGCCGCACCACGGCGACCACGTTGGCCCTCATCCGACTGAGCCGTTCGGCCGCAGCCCGACCGAGCCCGGAACTTCCGCCCGTCACCACGAAGGTCCGCCCGTGGGGGCGCGGCATCTCTCTGGGTCGCTCCAGGAAGATCCTGGTGGGACGTCTCATCGCAATATCGGGAAGGCCTGTCGGAGGGTCGGAGGAGCCGCTGGCTCGCGATCCGCTTCAAACCCCGAAATCGATTCCCTGTGCCAGGGGGAGCTCCTCACCCCAGTTGATGGTGTTCGTCTGGCGACGCATGTACGCCTTCCAGGCGTCGGACCCAGCCTCCCTCCCCCCCCCGGTCTCCTTCTCTCCGCCAAAAGCCCCCCCGATCTCCGCCCCACTTGTGCCAATGTTGACGTTCGCAATCCCGCAGTCCGATCCGCGGTGGCTCAGGAACGCTTCGATCTCGCCGACATCGCGGGAGAAGATCGCCGAGCTGAGGCCCTGCCTCACCCCGTTCTGCTTCGCAATCCCCTCCTCCAGGGTCCGGAAGGGGATGAGATAGAGGATGGGCGCGAAGGTTTCCTCCTGAACGATCTCGAACTCGTTTTCCGCAACAGCCAGAGCCGGGCGAACGAAGTGGCCGCCCAACTCGTCGAGAACCTCCCCACCCGAGATCACCTCTCCCCCCTCCTCCTTGATCCGAAGCAGCGCGGCCTGCATCTGCTCGACCGCCTCTGCGTCGATGAGGGGCCCCATCACCGTCCGCTCATCGAGAGGGTCACCGATGCGGAGCCCCGCGTAGGCGCCCAGGAGCCGGTCGCGCACCTCTTCGAAGACGTCCTCCTGCACGAGCAATCTGCGAATGGTGGTGCACCGCTGCCCGGCCGTTCCGATCGCCCCGAAGACGGCGGCCCTCGCAGTCATCTCGAGGTCGGCCTTCTCGGTGACGACCATTGCGTTGTTCCCCCCGAGCTCCAGGATCGTCCGTCCCAGTCGGCTCGCGACGCAGTGCGCGACGGAACGTCCCATCGGAATGGAGCCGGTGGCGGAGATCAGGGGGATGCGCTCGTCCTTGGCCATCCATTCCCCGACCTGGCGGTCTCCGGTCACCAGGTTGAAGATGCCCTCGGGGAGATCGTGCCTCGCCAGCACCCGCGAGATGATTCGCTGGACGGCGAGGCTGCAGAGGGGCGTCTTCTCCGACCCCTTCCACACGACGACGTCTCCGCACACCGCCGCGATCATCGCATTCCAAGCGTAGACGGCCACGGGAAAGTTGAAGGCCGAGATGACGCCCACCGGACCGAGCGGATGCCACTGCTCGTACATGCGGTGATGGGGACGCTCGGAGTGCATCGTCTTCCCGTACAGCATGCGGGATTGCCCGACAGCGAAGTCGGCGATGTCGATCATCTCCTGGACTTCCCCCAGCCCCTCCTGGAGGATCTTTCCCATCTCGAAGCTGACCAGCCGACCCAGCGGTGCTTTGAACTCCCTGAGCTCGCTCCCGATCTGCCGCACGATCTCGCCTCTCCGGGGCGCCGGCGTCATCCGCCAGACGTCGAAGGCCCGGAGCGCCCGGTCCATCACCAGATCGTACTCCTCGCGACGGGTCAGGGCCACCTCGCCTATCCGGGTGCCGTCCGTGGGCGTGTGGCTGGCCACAGCCGCGAGGCCCGGATCCCCGAAGAAGCTCTCTCCGGTGGACGTTCCGGGATTTCGATCTCCTATCCCGAGGGTCTCGAACACCTCTTGCATGACGGCCTCCTCCCTTGCGATGGAAAAGGCCTCTCGACGGAAACGGCGAGAGGCCCACCGGAGATCTCCCCTCTCCAACGGACCTCTAACCTCGACGGTCTCGCCAACGCAAGCACCCCCATCCCGGGGCGGGCGCTCTCCGATACGACGGATTCCGGCTGCTCCTCCCGGATCACCCCCGGAGCGCGTCGAGGCCCTCGCGCAGGAAGCCGTCTACCCAGTGATGGACGTCTCGGGCGCGCAGGAGCTCCCGTGCGCCTGACATGCGCTTGAAGCGTTCCGTGTAGGGCATCCGAACGGCACGGAGGACCGAGTCGCCTATCGCACGCTCGTCGGTCGGATCGACGAGGATCGCCGAGTGCGAAAGCTCGTGGGCGGCTCCGGCAGTCTCGCTCAGGATGAGAACGCCGCCCCCCCGATTGGCGACACAGTATTCCTTGGCGACCAGATTCATGCCATCCATGAGGGGCGTCACCAGCGCGACATCCGCAGCCTGGTAGCGGGCCAGGAGCTCGCAACGACTCCAATGTCCGTAGTGGTAGCGCACGGGAAGCCACCCGTCGCGCGCCCACTCCCGATTGATATCGGCCACCAGGTTCTCGACCTCGTCCTTGACCGCCCGGTACGAAGCGAGCTCGCTGCGACTGGGAATCACGAGCTGCTCGAGGACGACTCGCCCGCGCAGCTCGGGGTGTTCCCTCAGCGCGGACCGAAATCCCCTCAGCTTTTCAGGCAGGCCCTTGGTGTAGTCCAGCCGATCCACGCCCAGAATCAGCGTCCGGGGACCGACGATCGACCGGATGCGGTCCGCCTCGATAGGCACGGAAGGCTGCGTCACGCTTGGGTGGAACTCGTCGAAATCGATCGAGATCGGAAAAACGCGCGCGGGAGCCACCTCCTCACCCCGGGCCGCCTGGTAGTTCTCCTGGTCCCGGGGCGACTGGAATCCCAGAAGATCGAATGCCGCGAGACCCTCCAGGATCTCCGGGGACCAGGGCATATCCCGCATGAGGTCGGGCGCTGGAAACGGAGTGTGCAGGAAGAATCCGACCCGGTTCCGGAGCCCGAGCTTCCGGAGCTCTCTGCCGACGAGCAGGAGGTGGTAGTCGTGGACCCAGATGAAATCCCGCTCATTGCTCACCTCGGCAATGGCCCGAGCGAAGCGTCGGTTCACGACACGGTAGCGGTCGAGGTATGTGGAACCGCCGCCGCACCGATCGACGAGACCGTGGAGAAGCGGCCAGAGCACGTCGTTTGCGAAACCGAGGTAATAGAGATCCCGATCCTCCGCGCTCAAGTCGATCGGCTTCAGGGAGTAGGGCCTTGCGGGATCGGACGCCTGCATGGCCCGGCCCACCTCCAATCCGCATTCCCCGACGGCACCGGGCCACCCCAACCAGACTCCACCTCTCTCACGCATCACGGGTTCGAGCGCCGTGATCAGGCCGCCGGCGGCGGGTCCCGCCTCCAACTGACCTTCGGGGCCGCGTGTGATCGTCACCGGAAGGCGGTTCGAAGCGACCACGAGTCTGGCTCTGTCGGCAGTGCCTCTCTTCGGAGGCAGAAGGTCGGTCGGCGAGCGGCGCTGAGCCCACCGAGCCGAGGAATAAACGGCCCGGGGTCGAAGACGCGAGCTCGGATTCGCGTCCGAAGGGTGGTGTTCGCTCATCTCGCTCCTCAAGGGTCGAATAGGGGGCGATTGTCAAAGCGGCCCGAGGCTCTCTCAACTCGCCGTCGACAGGGAAGCGGAATACCCTGCACCGACTCCGGCCGGACCATGGAGGAAAGCAGGAGTCGTGCCGTTCCATGGCGGCGGCGGAATTCCCGCATCCCGAAGGGGTTGTTGAAGAAGGGGAGTGCGGGGGGGCACCCGGGAGGCGTGGGGGCGAAGGAGACATTCCATCCCGCAAGGACGCCTCCCTCCGGGTCGATTCGTCCGGCTACTGAGGACAGGCGAGTGGAACGACCCCCAACTCCTCAGAGCGGCATGAAGACGGGAAGCGCGACCACGATGAGGGCGACGACAAGGATCGTGAGCGGAATCCCCAGCCGAAGGAAGTCGGTATACCGATATCCAGCCGGTCCCATGACGAGGGCGTGTGCGGGGTGCGCGACCGGACTCGCAAGCGACGTCGCCGCGAGGGTCACCCCCATGACGAGGGCATGCGGGGAGAGGGAGAGATCACCGGCTGCGCTCAGGGCGATGGGCGCCATCAGAACGACGAGGGCGGGACCGGGAATGAACTGAGCGCCCATGGCCGTGAGGATGCAAAGGGTGGCCAGGACCGCGCGCGGGCCAAGAGCGCCCGTCCCCGCGAGCGCCGCCTCCCCCAGCATCCGGGCCGCTCCAGTCTGGTTCAGGGCCGCACCCACCGAGATCATCCCCGCAACGAGGACGATCGTGGGCCAATCGACCGCTCGGTACGCCTCGTCCACCGACACGCAGCGGGTGACGATCATGAGCGCGGCACCGAGGACCACCCCGATCGAGATCGGGAGCCAGCCCACGACGACGGGAAAGAGCGCCACCGCCATGATCACGAGCGAGAGAGGCGCCAGCTTCGTCTTGAACGGCTCGGGAAGCATCTCCGTGAGAACGATCAGATCCGCCTCGGCGAGGAGCTGCTTGGCCCGCGGTGTGGGGCCGTAGAGGAGGAGGGCGTCCCCGAACCGGAGTGGCTCATCACGGAGGCCGGTGCGGATCGTCCGACCGTCGCGCCAGATCGCTACCGCGGTCATGCCGTAGCGATTCCTGAGCTGGAGCTGGCGGGGCGTCTTTCCCACCAACGTGCTCCGGGGCGACAGCACGACCTCCACGAAACCGGCGCGGTCGGTCTCCAGATCCTCCGCCTTCACCGGGACGTCCGTCAGAACCTCGAGACGCTGGAGACCGCGGAGAGCGAACAGGTCGTCGGGCCGGGCCTTGACCAGGAGCACATCACCGACCCGCACCGGTTGCGTGGGATCGGGGCGGAGCTCCACTTCGCCCGATCGGACAATGCCGAGCACCGCCAACCCCATGGCGTCGCCGAGATGAGTCTCCGCGAGGGTCTTCCCACCCAGGAGCGAGTCCTCGGTGACGCGCAGGGAGGTGAGGCGCCCCTCCAGATCATAGGTCCGGATCGCGTCCTCTGCGGTCAAGAATCGGAAGTCGGTGAGCGCACTCCGTTCCTTGAGGGCCTCCAGTCGGTCCGGCGGCCCCTGGACGAGAAGGCGGTCACCGGAGCGGAGCGGGGTGTCCTGAAGATGGCTCCGGCGCGCCCGGCCCTCCCTGATGATCGCGAGGACCGCGACGCCCATCTCCTGGCGGAAGTCCGCTTCGTTGAGCGTGACCCCCACCAACTCGGAGCCCTCGTCGACGAAGACCTCCGCCACGCGGATCGAATCGGACACCAGCCAGTTCGCCGGGTCCCTGTCCTCCTCCGGGACGAGGTGGCGCCGCCCCTGAAGTGCGAGCAGGAGGTCAGGTCGGCCGTGGACGACGAGTCGATCGCCGGCGCGCAGGACGGCGGCGGGAGGTGGAGCCAAGCGACGTCGCTCGTTCTTCCGCTCGATCGCCAGGACGTTGAGCCCAAGCGCTGAACCGATCAAGCTCTCCTCCAGTGTGCGCCCATCGAGATGAGAGCGTGCCGGCAGCTCCACGGTGAAGAGTCTCTCGTCGAGCCGCACGGACTCCCGGATTCCGCGGCTGGGTACTCCGTCCGAATCGTCCGGATCGCGCCGCGGCAGGAGCCGTGGTCCGGCGAAGGCCACGAAGAGGGTGCCGGCCCCGAGGAGGAGCAGGCCGATCGGGCTGAAGTCGAAGAATCGCAGAGGTTCGAGCCCAGCATCCCGGAGGGCGTCGGACGCGAGCAGATTCGGCGAGGTCCCGATGAGCGTGGTCAGCCCTCCGAGCTGGGCGCCGAGCGCCATCGGGATCAGGAGCTTTGATGGAGACAGGTCCACCTTTCGAGAAATGTCGGCGACCACCGGGAGGAGCATCGCCGCGACACCGACGTTGTTCATGAAGCCCGATAGCACACCCGAAGTGAGCATGAGCACCACGACGAGGGTGGTCTCCCTGGTGCCCCCCATCCGAACGATCTGACGGCCAAGCACCCTGGCGACTCCGGTACGGCTCAGGCCGGCGCTGATCACAAACATTCCGGCGACCGCGATCACGGCGGGATTGCTGAAACCGGCGAGCGCCTCCTGGGGTGCAAGGACTCCCGTGACGCCGAGGGTGACCATGGCCAACAGGGCGACGAGGTCCTGGCGCAGCCATCCGGTCACGAACAGCACCACGGCCACGGACAGGACCAGGAGTACGAGGGCGATCTCGAAGGTCATGCGAGGAAGGTAACGGACGGCCGCGCAGAGCCTCCAGACCGCCACTCTCGCTCGACCGGCTCAGGCGCACCTCGCCTTTCCGGGGGCTTGTGGGGCCTCCCCCAACCGCCTAGAAGGTTGTTGGAGAAAGGGAGTGGCCGCCACACGCCCTCGGGAGACCGATCCGGACATGTCTCGACACACACCCCCAGCCGGCCCTCGTTCGACGGCGCTCCGCTCCCCCTTCGACAGGGAGATTCTGGGGCTCGCGGTGCCGGCGTTGGGAGCCCTCGCCGCGGACCCCCTCGTCTCGATGGTGGACACCGCCTTCGTCGGCCGCCTCGGTGTCGTGCCCCTGGGTGCCCTGGGTGTGAACGCGGCCATCTTCTCGATGGCTTTCGTCGGCTTCAACTTCCTGGCCTACGGAACCACCCCGCGTGTGGCTCGGGCGGTGGGGCGGGGTGACCGGGGGCTCGCGGGACGCCTGGCGGTGGAGGCCCTGGTCGTGGCCGGTGTCGCGGGACTCGTCACCACCGCCGCACTCTTGTTGCTGGCAGATCCGATCCTCGCCCTGATGGGCGCGACCGGAGAGTTGAGGGAGCCGGCTCTCGCCTATCTTCGGATCCGGGCGTGGGCCGGGACCGCCGTCCTCGTGATCATGGCGAGCCACGGGATCTTCCGGGGTCACCAGGACACCCGTACCCCCCTCGTGGTCACCCTCGGACTGAACGGGGTCAATCTGATTCTGGACCCTCTCCTGATCTTCGGTCTCGGATGGGGACTCGAGGGCGCCGCATGGGCCACGGTCGCGGCGCAGTGGTGCGGGGCCCTCTGGTTTCTGAGCCTCCTGCTCGGGCGACGTCGGGATGATCTCGGTCTGGCCCTCTCGCTCCCCTCCCCGCGGGAGCTCCTCCCCTTCCTGCGCATCGGAGGCGAGCTGGTGTTGCGCACCTTCGCCCTTATCGGCACCCTCACGCTCGCCACCGCGATCGCCGCCAGGCTCGGCAGCGCCGCGGTGGCCGCCCATCAGGTGGCGACCCAGCTCTTCCTTCTGCTGGCCTTGATCGTAGACGCCCTGGCTGTAGCCGCCCAGGCGATGGTGGGGAAGTACCGGGGAGCGAGCGCGCCCTCTGTGGTGAAAGCCGCCTCGCACCGCCTGCTCGCCTGGGGCGGCGCGGTCGGGCTGGTCCTTGCGGTCGGATTTCATCTCGTATCACCTCTACTCCCGCGAATCTTCACTTCGGACCCGGCCACCATCGCCGAAGTCCGTGCCGTGCTGCCTCTTATCGTCTGGATGCAACCCCTCTGCGCCCTCGTCTTCGTGTGGGACGGCATCTATCTCGGATCGGAACGGTTCCGTTTCCTCGCAGGCCAGATGCTACTCTCCAGCGCCGTGGCCGCGTGCGCCCTTCTTCTCGTGCTCCCAATGGGTTGGGAGCTCGCGGGCGTTTGGTGGGCGATCGTCCTCCTCATGGTCGTCCGCTTCGTCACGCTCGCCATCGGTCACCGCACGTAAGTCGGTCGCGGCCCGGAACGATGCCCCTGGCCGGGGGTGTTGAACCGCACGCGCGGACCCGCCAGCACTCCGGCTGGACGAAGGTGAAACCGCACCCCGTGAAGTGCGCGCTCGCTCGCTTGCGGGGGAGAACCGGCAGCAGAGGGGGATCCATTGACTGTCACGGAGAAGATCCTGGTGACTGGAGCCACCGGAAAGGTCGGCCGGGAGGTGGTCCGGAAGCTTGCGGAGGCCGGGGTCGAGGTGAAGGCTGCGACTCGGACACCAGACATGGCCAGGAAGCTCTTCGACGACGGTGTGGAGGTCGTCGAGTTGAACTACGATTGGGCATCCACCTACGATGGAGCGGTCACCTGGGCAGACCGGGTCTTCCTGATGCCGCCACCCTTCAGCCCGGACGCTTACGAGAGCCTCGTTCCGTTCCTGGACTGGGCCGTGGCCGCGAAGGTTCGCCACGTTGTGCTCCTCTCGGCGATGATGGTGGAACAGAAGGACCACCTCCACCTTCGGAAGGTGGAGCTCCACCTGGAATCGAGGGGTATCGAGCACACGATCCTGCGCCCCAACCTCTACATGCAGAACTTCCATCCCGGATTCATCTCGGAGCAGATCCGGGAAGACGGTAGGATTCGACTCCCGGCCGGAGAGGAGAGGGTGAGCCTCGTCGATGTTCGCGACGTGGCCTCCGTGGCCGTTCGGGCCCTGACCTCCGAGGAGCACTTCGGAAAGGCGTATACTCTCACCGGCGAGGAGTCCCTGACGATGGGAGAGGCCGCCGCCGCGGTCTCGAAGGCTGCCGGGCGACGGATTCCCTACGAACCCGTGTCCGACCCGGAGTTCAAGCGAATCCTCGAGGCACGGGACTGGCGGCCGGAGGAGATCGAGGTCATGCTGGGCCTCTTCGGCTCCATCCGGAGATGGTGGCGAGCACCGATCTACCCCGATCTCGATCGCATCCTCGATCGAGCCCCCAGATTTTTCTCGGATTTCTGCGAGGAGAATGCCGACGCTTGGCGCTGAGGGCTTCGTGAGATTGGGACTGTTCATCCTGGCGCCGACTCTTTCGGGAAGCGTCGACTCCCGCGGCGATTCTGGGCATCCCGAGCCGCCGTCCGAGCAGGCGGTTGAATACCGTCTCGAGTCGACCGCCGACGACCTGTCCGCAACCTTCTCCACTGAGGAGTTGGGCCTCCTCGAAAAGCTGAATCGAACCGACGCCGAGCGGCTGCCGCGCCACGAGTATCTGGTGGTGCCCTCCGATTGGGACGGAGAGGAGCTGGATTATAGCCCGCTTCCCGAGGAGCTTCCGGAGCTCGCCGATGACCCCAGGACGCTGGTCGTCCACCTCCCGATGCAGGTCTTCGGGGCCTACGAGCGAGGACGGCTCGTCCGCTGGGGACCGGTCAGCTCGGGACGCAGCGAGCACCCCACTCCCACCGGCCTCCATCATCTCACTTGGCGTTCCCGCGGCCGCCACAGCACCGTGAACCCCGAATGGTACCTCGAGTGGTACTTCAACTTCCACAACGAGCGGGGAATCTCCTTCCACCAGTACGAGCTCCCTGGCGAGCCGGCGAGTCACGCCTGCCTTCGGCTCCTTGAACGCGATGCGAGGTGGATCTATGAGTGGGGCGAAGGCTGGGTTCTGGACGACCGGGGTTGGGAGGTTCTCGAGCACGGAACCCCAGTCTGGATCGTGGGTGAATACGACTACGATTCTCCCCCGCCCTGGCTCGATCCGGATCGGCCGCATCCCGATGTGGAGCGGGTCGACCTGGAGAGCTGACCGCACTGCGAGCGCCGGCAGAGACCGGCGAGGGACAAACCACCAGGGTCGACCATCCAGGGGGCTCAGCTGGACAATCGGCAGCCTCGAAGACATGATGCGCATGCAGAACCGGCTGCCGCCTTTCAATTCGAGGGCGGCAGCATCGACCATGAATCCCCATCATCACGGCAGGAGCACCGCATGTACCGACGAGCCCTCATCGCGATGGACCTCTCTCCCGCCACAGCTGCCCTGGCCTCTTCCCTCCCGCTCCTGCGCGCCCTGGGTACCGAGGAAATCCGCCTGGTCCACGTGGTCCCCTACACCACAGCCCCGCTTGCCGACCGCGTCGCCAAGGCGAAGGAGAAGCTGACCGCTCTCGTTTCCACTCTGGAGCTCGAGGGATTCCGCGTCGACGTCTCGGTGCCCTCCGGCGCGCCCAGGCCCAAGCTCATTGAGGAGGCCGAGAAGAATTCGGTCGACATCATCGTGATGGGCACCCGGAGTCACAATCTGGCGCGGGAGGCCTTCATCGGGAGCGTGGCCTGGGACGCTGTCGGTCACTCGCGCGTGCCGGTGCTCCTCAAGCGCATCCGGCCCTCCGACGATGACGGCGAGCTCGAGTTCGCGACTCGGGGCGAGCTGCAGGGCATCCTCCACCCCACCGACTTCTCTGAGGTGGCGGCACGAGCCTTCGCGCACGTTGAGGCACTGGTGTCCGAGGGCCTGAAGCGTGTATCCCTCCTCTTCGTGTCTCTCGAGGGCGATCATTCGGGACGCCAGGAGGAACGGGCGGAGGCCGGGTCCCGATTGGAAGGCCTGGCGAACAGGCTCCGGGAACGCGGCGCTACCGAGGTGAACACCAGGGTCGTGACCGGAACGCCCGCGGAGGAGATTCTCGCAGCGGGGAACGCCGAACCCGGGAGACTCCTGGTCGTGGGAACGCACGGAAGGGGCTTCCTCCCGGGCATCGTCCTGGGCAGCGCGAGCCGAGAGGTTGTTCGGCGAGCGTCGAATCCGGTTCTCCTGGTGCCGCCCGAGCGCGACTGAGCGGAGGGACGCGATGGCGGAGCTCGGGTCTCCGGTGGCCCGAGCTTCGCGGGTCGCGGGGTAGCGCTGGCAAAGCGTCGTCGGCCGTTTAGACATGAAGAATATCCGCGGTCGGTCGAGGCGTGGCAGAGGAAATATGCCGCTGGTCGTGGCCGCTCTTCCGGCAATACTGCTGGTGGTCGGTCTCGTGGTCGTCCTCTGGGCCAGCCCGGGAATCCGCGGGGAGCTCCGGGTGGCCTGGGGCCTCCTCCTGGGAGGAGATCCGGCACCCCTCCGCCTCTGGCTCCTTCAATTCGGGGCCTTCGCCCCCATCGTCTCGGCGCTCCTCCAGGTCGCCACTTCTCTCATCCCGGTCCTGCCCTCCTTCCTCGTCGCAATCGCAAATGCAATGCTCTATGGTTCGGTGCTTGGGGGCGTGCTCACCTTCGTGACCGCTCTGATCGCCGCGGCGGCGTGCTTCGGCCTTGCCAGGGCCGTTGGGCGTCCGGGGGTGGAGCGGATCGTCGCGCAGCGGACCCTCTCGCGGATGGACGGCTTCATGGAGCGCCGCGGGATCCTCGCGGTGTTCCTCGCTCGGCTCATCCCCTTTATCAATCCCGATGTAGTGAGCTATGCTGCCGGGGTAACCCGCATTCGGTGGCCGGCGTTCCTCGCCGCCATCGCCGCCGGCTCGGTACCGTCCACGGTGTTCTACTCGATCGTGGGCGCAGCGGCTCTCGATTCCACTCCGTGGGTCGTGGGGGCCGTGACGGTTTCGACCTTGATTCCGCTGTTCCTGCTGTGGCTCCTTCGAGAGCGTATCTTCAAGGCGACCGGACATCGAGACCCTTGAAGGCAGACCCTTGAATCGGAGGTCGGATGGGACTCAGCATCTTCGCGAGGCGTCAAGCCGAGAAGCGCATCGAGCTCGCGAGCCGCGCGGGCCTGTATCTCTCCGGAGCGTGCGGCTTCCTCGTAGCCTACTTCTGGTGGGTAGGACGGATCGGCAACCTGGCCTCCCTCCTGCTCATTCTCTTCATCGGCCTCCTCTCGGCTCTGGCAGTGGCGGTTCGACGCCCGAGTGGTCTGGCTGCGGGAGCCCTCACCCTGCTCGTCGCCGCGGCCACCGTGACGAGCTTCGTCCAACGTCCCTTTCACCTGGATCTGATAGGGTGGATCGCGCTCTTCTTCCTCGTGCGCGGATTTCTCGCCGTGAGGAGACTCGAATCGGCCGATGAGGGTCACGCCGGACGCAGCGGCTAGGGGACCATTCCGGGGCTGGGCGGCCACCCGAAGGACGGGACCCGACCGCTCGCCCGAAGACCATCGTCTCCACCGACTTGAACCTTCTTCCGCAATAGACCGATGCCTGGATCCAATGAACGTCCGCTGGTACTGGTGGCCATGGGAGGCCACGCCTTCGTCCAGAAGGGAGAGAGGGGCACCGTGGAGGACCACGAGCGGAGCGCGACCCGAATCAGCGAGGTGCTGATGCACCTGATCGAACGGGACTGCCGCCTCGTCCTCACGCACGGCAACGGTCCGCAGGTGGGCGCGCTCCTCGAACAGCAGGAGCTGGCTCGGGAGGAGGTGCCCCCGATGCCTCTCGACGTCCTCGTCGCCATGACCGAGGGCAGCCTCGGGTACATCCTCCAACAGAGCCTGCTCAACCAGCTGCACCGTCAGGGCGTTCGAAGGTGGGTTGTGACGATGGTCACGCAGGTGCTCGTGGACGAAGACGACCCGGCTTTCCAGGAGCCCACGAAGTTCATTGGTCCGGCGCTCTCCGGGGCAGAGGCCGAGCACAAGAGGGATCGAATGGGCTGGGATGTCCGCAGACAAGGCGGCGATGGGCAATGGCGGCGCGTCGTGCCTTCCCCCCCACCGGTGAAGGTCCTTCAGCACCAGATGATCCGGGATGCCGCCCTCGAGGGCCACATCGTGGTGGCGGGAGGGGGCGGCGGCATTCCGGTGCGAGCGGAAGCGGATGGGCGATTCGTGGGCGTGGAGGGTGTCGTCGACAAGGACCTCACATCGAGCGCCCTCGCTCGAGACGTGGGGGCTGAGCTACTGGTCATCCTGACTGCCGTGCCCAACGTGTACACGGACTTCGGCAAGTCCTCCCAGAGACCGATCGGCGCGGTCACTCTTGAGGAGATCGAGGCACTCCGCGAGGAAGGACACTTTCCTCCCGGGAGCATGGGTCCGAAGGTTCAGGCCGCGATCGAGTTCCTGAGGGCCGGAGGTCGTCGCGCATTGATCACCGACCCCGCCAGCCTCCCGGCCGCGATCCGCGGTCGCGCAGGCACCCATCTCGTGGGCGAGATTTGAATCGGCAAGACTGTCAGGGGCCGGTGCTCCCCGCTCCGGCCGTCCGCAGGCCGCCCCCCCGAGGTCGCCGTGCTCGACCCCACCGGGGATCGTCTTCTCCGCCGCGGGGTTTCAATCAGTCCGACAGTTCGATGCAGGGTCCCCGCTGCCGACCTGGAGTATCCCGACCCCGAGTCGGGGGAAGGAGAGCTCAGATGCAAAATACCCCCAGCGTCGTTTTCATCCGGGAATCGGAGCAGCAGATGTCGTCGAGCGGGTGTTGCGGGCGCCTGTCTGGTGACTTCCGCCACGAGTCGGGAGGGCGCCCGGTGTTCGCCGAACGTCGAGCCATCATGGAGCGCATGGGCCCGCTGTATCGGAGGATCCGGGAACGGTTCGACTCCGGTGTGGAGATCAACGTGGTCGACCCCCGCAACCTACCGAGCCTCCTCTACCTCCTGGTTCGCGACTTCCGGCGATACGCGGTTCCACCCGCTGAGGCCTTCAGGACCCTCTTCCGATTACCGGTAAGCGGACTCCTCGTGAACGGCCGTCTCCTGAGCCGCAACGGCTGGCCCTGCGAGGAGGAGGTTGTGGAGATTCTCGACGTGCTCCTCGCGGCCCCTCCCGGGCGCATCGCGGAAACCTCATTCCCAGAGACAAGCAGCTGATACTCACGTGTCCCTGAAAGAATGGTTCCAGCGATTCCAGGAGCTCGTAAACGAGTTCTACGAGGGTCGACACCGGGGCGCTCTCGCGCGCGAGAAACGGGAGGAGGACGACATGTTCATGCTCCTGGTCTTCTCCGAGATGATGGGCGTCCCGAATCCCGCGAGCTATTATACCCTCGAGCTCCTCCCCATTCTCTACGAGGAGTTCCACGATTGGCACACCCGGATGGGGATGGACAAGTCTCCGCTCGAGCACTTCCGATGCTGCTGATTCCCACTCCTGCCGCTTCACGATGAATCACCACGCCCTCGAGGGTAAGGAGATCCTCTTCGTGGGAGGCAAGGGAGGCGTGGGCAAGACGACGACGGCCTCCGCACTCGCGCTCCAGGCCGCCGAAAGGGGTCGGAAGGTTCTCGTCATCTCCACCGACCCGGCGCACTCTCTGGGCGACATCTTCGACAGGACGATCGGAGACCGGGAAAGGGAGATCCTTCCGAACCTGTGGGGCCTCGAGATCGATCCCGACCTGGAAGTGGACCGATACCTCGAAGAGGTAAAGGCCACCATGCGCGAGTACGTTCGTCCAGCCATGTTTTCCGAGATCGATCGTCAAATGGAGCTCACGCGGCAATCGCCGGGGGCGGCCGAGGCGGCGCTCATGGAACGGATGGCCATGCTCATGGAGGAGGGCCGGAAGGCATACGATCAGGTCATCTTCGACACGGCGCCGACCGGTCATACCCTTCGGCTTCTGACCCTGCCGGAAATCATGGCAGCCTGGATGGATGGGCTGCTCAAGGGACGGGATCGCTCCGATTCCCTCGGGAAGGCCGTGGAACGATTGTCCAGTCGAAGCCGGGCGAGGAAGTCTGAGGCCGAACGGGAGGACGAGGAATCCAAGCCTGGCGACGAGCTCTCCTGGTTCCAGCAGGCGGACGAGCGCCCGGCCGACGAACGGGGACGAAAGATTCGGGAAGCCCTGCTCGCGCGCCGGAGAACCTTCTCCCGCGCTCGACGCCTCCTCCTCGATCCCGACGTCACCGCATTCGTCCTCGTCCTCATCCCGGAGAAGCTCCCGATCCTCGAGACTCGGAAGGCGGTGGAGGTGCTCCGGGCAAACCGGGTCCCGATTGCGGGAATGGTCGTGAACCGGGTTCTCCCCTCCGAGTCCCTGGGCGAGTTCCTCGAGAGTCGACGCGGACAGGAGGAGGAGTACCTCGCCCAGATCGAGGAGCTGTTCGGTGAGTTCCGGCCGGTCCGGGTTCCCCTCCTCCGGCGCGATGTGGATGGACTGGACGGCCTGCGCGAAGTGGCCCGGCACCTGGAGTCGTTCACATCGCCCTCCAGGGCCCGTGCGTGACGGCCGATCGCGCGGCCGGCCGCCGAATCGTCCGATCGAGAGGCTCCGCAACCTCGGTCCCGAGCGCAGCCACGCGGTCGAGACGCCGCTGGCGGGAACGAGCGTAAAGGTAGGGGGTTACGGTAGGTTCTGCCCCGATCACGAGAGGTTCCAGCCCGAGGAGGACCCCGTGCGGAAGCGCCGCGCAGAGGCCGTCCCCCTCCTTTTGTCCAGAATGGGATGAAAGAAGGAGACGCTAAAGCGAAGGGACGGTCGAGCTCGGGGACCCACCCCGCCCAGCACCTCTTCTGGATCCTGCTTCTGGTCTTGATCGGATTGCTCATCTGGAGCCCGATGCAGGACGAGCCCGCCATTCCCGTGAGCTACAGCGCCTTCCGGAGCCTGGTTCAGGAGGGGCAGGTCGACCAGGTCGTGATTCAGGGATACGAGATCCGCGGGACCCTCACGGATCCGATCGAACGCCCGGTGGCGGGGGCCGAGGAACCGCAAGAAGTGCAGCGATTCCTAACCCATGTCCCGGCTTTCGGCGACGACGGCCTCCTCCCTCTCCTGGAGGATCAGGGAGTCGAGATCCGGACGGAAGCCGAATCGGACTTCTCGTGGTGGCTGATTCTCCTGTACGGCCTCCCCTTTCTCCTGGTCCTTCTCTTCTTCGTTTTCTTCCTCCGCTCAATGCAGGGACAGGGGCAACGAATGTTCTCGATGGGGGAGAGCCGTGCCCGGGCCTACGAGCGGACCGACGAAGCCACAACGTTCGCAGACGTGGCCGGGCAGGCGGGAGCCAAGCGGGAGCTCGAGGAGCTCGTTTCCTTCCTCAAGGACCCCAGCCACTTCGAGCGAGTCGGCGGCGAGGTGCCCCGAGGCTTCCTCCTCGTCGGTCCCCCGGGAACCGGCAAGACACTCCTCGCCCGGGCCGTGGCGGGCGAGGCCGAAGTTCCTTTCTTTCACATGTCGGGCTCGGACTTCATGGAGATGCTCGTGGGCGTCGGCGCATCCCGGGTGCGCAATCTCTTCAAGGAAGCAAAGGAGGCGGCGCCCTCCATCGTGTTCATCGACGAGCTGGACTCCGTCGGTCGGAAGCGGGGAGCCGGGCTGGGAGGCGGCCACGACGAACGCGAGCAGACCTTGAATCAACTCCTCTCCGAGCTCGACGGCTTCGATCCGAACCAGGGGGTGGTCGTTCTCGCTGCGACCAATCGTCCGGACATCCTGGATCAAGCGCTCCTGCGCCCGGGTCGGTTCGACCGGAAGGTGACCGTGGACCTTCCCACCCCGGCGGACCGGGAGGCGATCCTCGCGATCCACGCCCGGAGGAAGCCGCTGAGCAAGGATGTGGACCTGTCCGCGATCGCCCGGAGCACCCCTGGATTCAGTGGAGCGGACCTCAAGAATCTCCTGAACGAGGGGGCGCTCCTCGCGGCTCGACGCGGGCACGATGAGATCACCCAGGACGACATCGACGAAGCCAGGGACAAGATCCTTCTCGGCCTGGAGCGCGAAGGAATGCTCCTCACCGAGGACGACCGCAAGCTTCTCGCTTACCATGAAGGCGGGCACGCCGTGGTCGCCGCGGTGGTGCCGAACGCCGACCCGATCCACAAAGTCACCATCGTCCCCAGGGGCCGGGCGATGGGGGTGACGCAGCAACTTCCCGACCGGGACCGCTACGTCTACTCGAGGGATTACCTGGAGGATCGACTGGCCGTGCTCATGGGCGGGCGCGCAGCCGAGGGACTCGTCCTCAATACGTCCACCAGCGGGGCCGAGGAGGATCTTCGCCAGGCTTCCCAACTGGCCAGAAAGATGGTGCTCTCGTGGGGAATGAGCGACGCGTTCGGAAACCTCGCTCCCAGCTCGGCACAACAGGAAGTCTTCCTCGGGCAGGACATCGCCCAGCGCCAGGAGTTCAGTGATACAACGGCCCGTGAGGTCGACGAAGCCGTAAGGGAGATCGTCGCCAGCGCCTTCACTAGAGCGGTGTCGATCCTGGAGGAGAATCGAGATGGGCTGGACCGGGTCGCCGATGCCCTTCTCGAGGATGAGGAGATTCCGGGCTCCCGGGTCCTGGAGCTCCTCGGGAGGAACGGCACTCAGGATTCCCCGGAGTGACCCGGGAAGATCGTCCGGTCCCTTCTCGAGCGGAGGGAGGTCAGTCCTCGGTCGACGGGGCGAGCTCCGACCAGCGCGGCCAGGAGGATGACGGCTCCCCGCGGAACCATTCTCCGAGGAGAACTTCCGCCGCCTTTCCGATCGGCTTGAATCCGCGGGGAAAGCGCTCGGCTCGCCTGGGATCCGATGGCCACTTCCACCAGAAGGCCCCGTGGATCCAGTCGTGTCCCTCGAGAGCCGCGAGAACGGCGCGGTAGCTTCGAAACTGGTCCCTCTCGCTCCGCTCCTGGGACCGGTGACCCTCCCACGGCCGAATCCAAGCCCCCCGGGTGCTGGCAAATCCGATCTCTGTCAGGAGGAGGGGGACATCGTGCCTCCGGTGGACGGTTTCGAGTCGGGCAATCATGTTCCGGGCTCCTGCCTCGAGCTCGGTGTCCGACGCATCCGGATCGTCGCTCAAGGGATAGTAGGCATCCACCCCGATGTAGTCGAAGGCGTCCCAGAAACTCAGCCCTTCGAACTCTTCCCCCCAGTTCGCCGCATAGACGAGAGCCCCTGAGTAGACGAGGCGAAGCCGCTCCACCAGCGCGACCCACCGTTCCTCCTGCCCCGGCACCGCCCCCGAGAGCTCCACTCCCACGGAGAGTATCGGAACGCCGTGAATCTCGGCCATCAGCGCGTAGTGCTCGATCCACCTCTCGTAGTACGAGAAGAACCGATCCCAATCCCTTGCCGAACTCATGCGAATCTCGCCCGGCCAGCTCCCACGAACCCATATGTGGGGCTTGAGAAGGACGGTCAACCCGAGATCCTGCGCAGAGCGGACCGCATGGACGACCGCCTGGTCGGTTTCCGAGCCGGGACGGACCGGGGGCTCGATGGGAGCCGGACGGGCCGGGTCGGCGAGGAATGCGTAGGGGAGGATCGCAACCCCGTTCGCTCCGAGCTCCGCAAGGCGCTCCAGCGAGGCGTCGGATCGCAGCGACAGGTATCCGTCGAATCCGCCGTACCCCTCGTGGGAGAAGTTGACCCCCTTGATCGTCGCTGGCTCGCCAGTCCGGAATCGAGCGGCCCGATCCCTCTCCTCCTCGATGACCCCCCGGAAGCTCCTGAGGAGCGCATCGAGGAAGAAGGACCACCCCGACTCCAGCGAGTCCAACTCCGCCTCCCCCGGCCGCCATGCGAGAAGCCGTTCCCCCGCGCTCCCCCGGCCCCAGAGCGTCGACAGATACAGGACGAGCGCACCGGCCACTGGCTCCGCAAACCAGCTCGAGGTCTCCGAAACCCAATCGGCGTCGAGCACCTCCTTCAACGTGGGAACTCGCCCCGCCCGGTGCAGGTGGGCCGCCCAGTACTCGAATCCGCGTCCGCCCCAGGCGTCCGTGCAGTAGACCATCGCCCCGATCTCCAGAATCTGGAGAGGGCCACCTTCTTTCGGAACCCCCTCGACGACCACGGGGCAGACCCCCGAGTTTGGGGAAGGGGAAACCCAGGGGAGCGCTGAACCTTCCGGAGCCGGTGGAGCTACGATCCCGAGCCCGCCAACCGCACCCGGGGTGGCCAACGCGGTGAGGCCGGCAGCGCAAAGTACGGAGAGGGCAAGGCGCACCGTTCCAGGTCCTCCGTCGGGATCAGAGTATCTCCAGGCCGAGTCCCACTCTCAGGTTGAGATCGTCTCGTCCGAGGTCAGCCGGAGGCCGGGTGTCACGACGCCACTCGAGGGCGGCGGTAGTCCGCAGTCGATCGGTTAGCGGAATGAACAAGCCGAGCTCGTTCAGGACCCTCAGGTTCGAGAGCTCGCCTACGTCGGGCTGAAGGTAGACGATATTCAGGATCCGGGCCCCGCTCTCGAGCTCGCGAGAGAAGACCGCCAGATTCGCGACCCTGATCCTGTCCGACTCCCACGACTCCCCGGGGGACAGGCGGGACCGATCGAGCCGCTCGGACTCCGCCATCAATCCCGTCCCGGCAGCCAACTCCGTACGCTCGGACCGATACAGTTCCCAACGCAACCCCGAGCCCACGAGCCAGCGACTCTGGAGGAGCAGCGTCTCGTTCTTCTGCGCCTGCACGAAGTGGAAGCTCGTCAGCCGATCCGAAAAGATGTAGGAGTACCGGAGCTGAGCGAACTGCTGATCCAGGATCGAGCGTTCTTCGTCGGAGAGGTACTGACCCCCGAAGATCAACCTCGGCCAGTGGCGATCACGCATGACGCCCACCATCCCCGATGCGGACAGGTCGAGCACTTCGGAGTTTCCTCGCTTCAATGAGCCCGAAGCGTCCACGCTCGCATGCCTGCCTTCGACCTCGCCGAGCTGGAAGCGCTCCGTGTTCAGGATGGCCTGCGCCGCCAGAGCTCCCGGCGCAATGACCAGCGCGAGAAGCGCGAGCAAGATAAAGCCGGCTACTCCGCGTCCGATCGAGGGTCCCTGACGGGCCTGATCTCGCGTTTCAAATCGATCCACCTGAGCTCTCCGACGGTGAGAAGTGAGTCCGGAATCGGCGCGACATTCCCGCTCGCGGACTCCACGCTACCGTGAGACTCTCGATCCGGTCAAGCCACTCGGCGAACTCCCACCTGCGAAGCCGCCGGAATTGCGCTCAGGAAGGGAGGACTTCGACATGAAGAAGAGGTCGCCCCCCCACGAGGGGAGGACGACCTCCGCTGAAACGTCGGCACCTGAAAGGTTGTTGAAGGAGGGGCGTGGTCAGAACCGGCCCATCCGCTCGGGTTCGACCAGAACCCGGCTCCTCAGGGCTCCGGTGGCCCCTCCGCGCCCAACTGCGTAGCCAGCTCGTCGAGCCGCTCGAGGATGGCTCCAGCCTCGGGATCAACCTCCATCATCTCCTCGAGCAATTCGTCCTGGAAGCTGTCGATCTCCTCCTGGACGTGCTCCTGCTCGAGCGCCTGCGCCTGCACGGACTGGAGCTGGGCCTGGAGGCCCTGTGCCTCATTGATCAGCTCCTGCAACTCCTCCATGTCCTGTTCCTGCTGGGCGAGTGCCGCTTCCTGCTCCAGCTCCGCGAGGCGGTCCATCTGCTGCACCGCATCCGGATTCAGCTCGGCCATCGCCTCGTTGACCATCTCCCCGATCGCGGCCTGGCGTTGCTGGAGCTCCGGGTTCATCTGGAGAACCTGGTTCTGGAGCTGCATGAAACGCTCCTGCATCTCCTGAAACTCCTGCATCAGCTCCTGCACTTCGTCGGGGATGTCCTGCGGCGGCGGCGCGGGCATGTCCTGCGCGAGGACCGGCGCGGTAAGGAGCATCATGCCCAGGCCGGCACAGGCCCCGGCACGGAGAGATCTACGGAGCACGTCGGTCATGGATTGCACGAGAGAATCAACTCCACTGGCGCACGAAGGAAAACGAGCGCCGAGTCCTCCCAGCGCGGATCGCCGGCCCGGCGGGCCGGTCTCCGGGACCGCCTGTGCGCCCGTCTCGGCCTCCCCGGAGTCATGGGCTCCTACAGGGATCACGCAGACGTGTTCCGCCCTTCCGAAATCAGAGACCGGTACCACTCCATGAATTCCCCGGCCACCGGATCGGAGAACAGGACAGGTCGACCTCCTCGGTCCCTCACCCACTCGGCATCCTCCACATTGAAGGTGCGAACGAACGTGGGAATGCCGTGAGCCATGGCTAGAAGCGGGGCGTTGTCCTCCTTCCTTCGAATCGTGGACACATTCACCTTGGCCCGATCCGCCCCCACCCGGCGGAGCAGCTCCACGTCCGAGACATCTCCTCGGACAGCCGGAACGTGCGCCTCCTGGATCCGCTCGACCAGAGCGGGATCATCGTCTACCACCATGAGCTCGTTGGGCGTCACGACCAGGAGCTCGAGCAGCGCGACGCCGTTCCGGCCGCATCCGAGCAGGAGAACGTGCCCGGAGGGGCGCTCCTCCACCGGGTCCAGGCCGCGCCTCTTGAAAGGATGGATCCGCATCAGCGCCCACGTCACCCGATCCGTGGCCAGGAACGGAGTTAGAATCATGGTGATCACGGTAGCGACCGCGATCACCCCGAACACCTCCTGAGTGATCTGGCCCAACACGACTCCCTGCAATCCGATCACGAGCGAGAACTCGCTCGTCTGCGAGAGAATCAGGCCCGCGGCGAGAGCAGGTCGCGCTGAAAAGCCGGATCGTTCCGCGATGATCGCCACGAGCGGTGGAGTGGCGACCACCACGATCACCGCCAGGAGGAGGCCGTGCAGGAGCCCGGCCCCGGAGGGGACGGGGAGGAAGGCACCCAGGGCCGTGAAGAAGAGCGCATTGAAGAAGTCGGACAGGGAGTTCAACTTCCCCCTCACCAACGCGCTCAAGGGGAAGCTCGAGAGCGATATCCCCGCCAGGAAGGCGCCTGCGATGAGGGGCAGCTCGAAGAGGTACGCCAGACCGAGAAAGCCGAAGAGAATCGCCAGCACGACCAGCAGGAGCACCTCCTCGTCGTCCTCCAGCCTCCGCACCAGAGGGGCGACCCACCTGTGCACCATCCCCGCCAACGCAACCAACGCCAGCGTGGAGAGGAGGCCGACTCCGACCGCGGCCGCTCCGTCGGCGAGGCGGGTGATCACGGGAATCGCCAGAATGACGAGCAGATCCTGGAGCAGGAGCACTCCCGTGACCAGCCTTCCAAAGGGCTCGAAGAGCTGCTGACGGGACTGGAGCACCCTCACCACGACCAGTGTGGAGGAAGCCGTGAGAGCCAAAGCCAGGTAAGCGGCGGTTTCCATCGAGTAGCCGAGCGCGAGGGCTACCGCCAGACCGACCGCACCGAGGAGGAAGAACTGCACGAGCCCGACCTGAACAGCCGCCCGCTTCTGGCCCCGCACCCGCCCGGGATTCAACTCGATCCCCGCCACAAACACCAACACGGTCACCCCGAGCAGGAGGGCGTCCTGCAGGAAGTCCCCGGGAAGGGAAACCACCGCAGTGGTCGCCACCCCACCCATCACGAGCACGGGAATCGCGGGAATTCCGAACCCGCGGGAGACCCCGAACCCGGCGGCTGCCGCGAGCAGGAGGACAGTGATCCCCGTCATGGCTCGAACACCCCTTCCCTACGGAGCTCCTCCGTGACCTGTCGAAGGCCGGCCACGTGCGAGTTCAACACGTGCGCGACCCCGAGCTGCTCCAGCTCCGCTCCCATGTAGTCGTCGTGCGCGTGGATGGCAGAGGCCACCCCGTACCTGCGTGCCCGGTACGCCAGGAGGCGGTTCACGTCCTCGATGTGCAAGGTCGAGACGAGGACCCGGGCCCGTCTGAGTCCGGCCTCTTCCAGCACGGAGAGGTACTCGGCATTCCCAAGCATTGTCCGACAGGGCAAGCCTTCCAGCTTTCGCGGATCGGTGTCGAGGGCGAGGACCTGGGTCCCCTCTTCGTGGAGATCCTCCACGATCCGGCGGCCCAGCGTGTTCATCCCCACGACGATCACATGGTCGGAGAGCTCCAGCTCGCCCTCGCCCTCGTGACCCTCCTGGCCCCGCTCCGCGGCACGGAAGATACCGAGGACACGTCCTCCCCTGAGCCGCTCGTAGATCCAGTTGTTGTAGAGAATCATGTACGCGGAGATGGCGATGGTGACCAGGCCCACCATTCCGATCAGGGAAAGGACCTCCTGGCTGATCAGACCCGCGGAGAGGCCCATCGCTGCGAGGATGAAGGAGAACTCGCTGATCTGCGCCACCGTCACCGACGTCATGAAGGCGGTCCGCTCGCCATATCCCATGCGCGCGATGATCCAGAGGAAGATGAAGGGATTGCCGAGGAGCACGAAGAGGGAAAGCACCACCGCGGGAAGCCAGACCTCGGCGGCTGCCCCGAACTCCATCTGGACCCCGAGAGAGACGAAGAAAACCGCGATGAAGAAGTTCATCAGGGGATGCACGCGGCGACGCAGATCCCCGTGATAGGGGAGCTGCGCGAGGCTTACGCCTGCGAGGAAGGCACCGATTTCCAACGAGAGGTGGAGAACCTCCGCTCCCAGAACCAGGATGAAGCACCAGGAAAGCGCCCAGATAAAGAGGCTCTCCGGAAACCGCGCCACCCAGGCGAACGCACGGGGCAACCCCCAACGCGAGGCGCCGAACGCCACGGCGAGGAGGAGCCCCATCCCCAGGAAGGCCCACACCACGCCCATGACCATCTCACCCGCGGAGGTCTCTCCGGCCTGGCCCAGGCCCGAGAGGAAGGTGAGCGCGATGATCACTACCATGTCCTGGACGAGGAAGATGCCCACGGCGATCCGGCCGTAGACCGAATCCAGGTCTCCCTTCTGGTCCAGCAGCTTCACGACCACGACCGTGGAGGAGAAGGTGAGGGCGGTCGCGATGAAGAGGGCCTCGATCGCGGAGAAATCGAGCACCAGACAGAGGAAGAACCCACCCAGCGCCGTAAAGGCCACCTGGCCGAGGCCCGCGACCACGGCCACCTTTCCTACGTCCCGGATCTTGTCGAGGGAGAGCTCGAGCCCAACGATGAAGAGGAGGAGAGCGATCCCCACCTCCGAGATCACCTCCACCCCCTCGGTCACCGTGACGAGACCGAGGCCCGGGCCCAGGACGAGTCCGGCGAGGATGTACGCCACGATCGACGGGACCCGGCCGAATCGGGCCACAAGCACCACAATGGCCGCCCCCACCAGGATCATGCCCAGCTCCGCGATGATGGGAGCCTCCATCAAGCCTCCGCCGACTGTTGTCCTCGAATGCCTGGCATCGACATAACCCCTTCCCCGATGCTCACGTGAAGGCTGGGAGCAACCGCATAGAACTAGCCGCGGTCAATTGGTCTGTACAGTGCCTCCCGCCCTGGAGACCCGGAGGTCGGACCCCCTTCCGTCAGACCCCCAGCGGAAGGAGGGACCAGAGGACGGCGCCTGCCACCACTGGAATCAGGACGTTGTCATCGGCAACGCGGGGCAGCGCCTCCACCATCGTGGTCGCCACAGCGGTGACCCCCGCCACGACGGGCGGTGCGAACGGCAGGAGCACGAGAAAGGACACCGCCCCGAAGGTCAGGGATCCGGAAACCGAGCCTTTTCCGAGGCGCGGGCTGGCCCATCGCGTGCCTACGAGCGCCGCGGCCGGGTCGGCGAGCGCGAGGACCAGGATCCCCGCCGTGGCGACGGAGGGAGGAAAGGTGGCAACGGCCACGACACACCCGAGGACGAACCAGGTGGAGCCGGCTGGCCGGCCGGCGTCTCGCGGAGCCAGCAGGCGCGGAAACGCACGGAAGAAGGCACGGTTGAGCGGCTCGTGGAGGAGGCGGGCAAGGTCGAATAGAAGGAGCGATGCAACAAGAGCCCCGAGCCCCACGACCAGGACCTCGCGCTCCGGCCATGGCGCCGCATGAAGGCCCACGATGATGAGCCCCGTCAGCACATGCAGGCCGTGTCGCCAGGGGCGAACCGGAAGCGCCTCGCCATTCGGCTCTCCCATCAACTCTTGCGGGGCACCCCGGGCTTCTTTGATGGAGCGGCCGCGGCCTCCTGCTTGGCGAACCATTCGTAGAGCTCCTCGAGGTTGCGGGCCCCCATGAGCTGGTCGAGATCCTCAGCCTGGCGGAGGAGCTTGGCCATCCGGGTGAGCCGACGCAGATGCTCCGCTCGGCGGTCATGTGGTCCCAGGAGGATCAGGACCAGATGGACCGGCTTTCCGGTGTGCGGAAATTGAATCCCCTCCGGACTGACTCCCAGGAACTTGAGTGGCCCATCGAGGCCCGGCACCAGCGCGTGCGGGAGAGCCACGCCGTCCCGGACCTCCGAGGAGAACTCCTCCTCAGAACTGGACAGGCGGGCGAGAATGGCCTCGACCTGGTCCGGCTCGTCCTGAAAGTGCGAGGCCAGGATCTGCCTGAGGGCCTCGCGGTAGTTCCCGCCCCGGACGTCCAGCACGACACGCTCGGGGTCGAGCGCACTCGGAAGACTGTCCTCCGACGCCCGGCCGCGACCGTTCGTCGCATCCGACTCCGAGGGGTAAACGACGAGAAAGCTCTCCGGCGGCAATGACGAAAGCTGGGCGGGAAGCCGCTCGAGCTCCCTGTGCCAGGACACCGTACCCCGGCGAGCGCTCACGAGCACGACCAGATCCTGCGGCTCCAGGCGGGTTCGGAGCTCCCAGAGGAGAGGCCCCCAACCCTCGACGCCCTCGACCGTCAGCGGAATCTCGGGCTCGGCCTCCTCGAAGACCGACCTGTAGGGATCGACCTCCTGGTCCACGATCAGTGCCTCGAAGCGGGCATCCAGCTCCTCGGCAAGGGTCTTGAGGGCCGAAACGGCTCCCGGGAAACCGGGGTGTCTGTGCCCCCCGCTCGGGACCACGACCACCAGGCGACCGGTCGTGTTCAACGGGTGACCCATCTTCGCCACGATCACCATCTGCCGGGTCTGCTCGAGAAGCTGATCCAGAACGGTTCCAAACACTGCGGTGCGACTTCCCCCTCCGCTCCGCACTCCGTCCCATCCCACCACGACGATCGAGGTTCGGGTTTCCACCACCGCGCGGGAGATGCCGGAGGCGATGTTCCGGTCCACGCGTGTGAGAGGCGACACCGGCACATCGGCGCCCGAGGCGTAGAGAATCGCGTGCGAGAGCATCTTCTCCGCCTCGGCGACCTGGGCCTCCGAGCCCTCGTCCGTCCCGCGTACGACCATCAGCGGATAGAGGGGCTCGTCCGGCTCCGGCTCTCGAAGCAGGAACGCGATGTCCATCAGGGCATCGGCCGTGGCCGGGTTCGAGATCGGGATCAGAATCCGCCGAGGCGCTTCGGCGGGATCGTACGGCTTGCGCTCCTCCAGAAGCGCGATCTCGCGTCCGAAGCGCTCTACGAAAAACGGGCCCACGAAGACCGTCGCCAGGATCATGATGATGACGGCGTTCAGGACGGTTTCTCCGAAGAGCCCGATCTCGAGTCCCACGAACGTCACGGCGAGGGTCGCCGCCGCCTGGGGGGACGACAACCCGAACATCGCGAGGGCTTCGTCCCGGGTGTACTCGAACAATCCCTTGGAGGCCCAGGCCCCTCCCAGCTTCCCCAGGTGCACCAGGACGATCAGGGTTCCGGCCATGACCCATACGTCGACGCTCCCGATCATCACCCTCGGGTCCACGAGCATCCCGACGGAGAGGAGGAAGAAGGGGATGAAAAGCGCGTTCCCGACGAACCTCACTCGAGTCATCAGGGGACTGCTCAGCGGAATCAGCTTGTTGAGCGTGAGGCCCGCCAGGAAGGCTCCGATGATCGGCTCCGCCCCGGCGAGCCCCGCCGCCCAGGCCGTACTGAAGAGCACGACCATGAGAAAGATGAACTCCGCCGGTGCCTGGCTCGGGACGCTGCGGAAAAACCACCTTCCGACCCTGGGTACCGCAAAGAGCACGATCGCCACGTAGGCCGCCAGCACCCCGACGAGCTGAAACCAGAAGAGGACCGAAAGCTCACCGCGCAGCGTGCCCGTCACGATGGCGAGGACCCCCAGGGCCAGCGTGTCGGTCACGAGCGTGCCTCCGATCACCGTGACCATGGCCGGGTTCTTCACGATCCCCAGCCGGCTGACCACGGGATACGCCAGCAGCGTATGGGAGCCGATGATCGAACCGATCAGAAGGGACGCCGCGAAGCCAAAGCCCAGGAGCGGCATGACCGCGAGGCTCAGCGCCATCGGGAGGCCGAAGGAGAGCAGGCCGAAGATGACGCTGCGGCGGCGGTACTCGTTGAATCGATTGAGGTCCAGCTCGAGGCCCGCCTGGAAGAGCAGGTAGAGCAGACCGACCTGGCCCAGGAGCTCGAAGGTGAAGTCGCGCTCCAGCAGGTTCAGGATGTTCGGCCCTACGATCGCTCCGAAGACGATGAGGCCGATGATGCCCGGGATCCGGAGTCGCTCGAACACCACCGGAGCCAGGAGGAATATCCCCATGGCCAGGGCGAAGATGAGCACCGGGTCGTTGATCGGCAGTGTGGTCGGCATGAGCCCGTTGCTTCTGCTGAGCGCCGCGCGAATGCGAGGCGGCGCGTGTGCCGATCCGGGGCCGAGGGGGTGCAACCGAACCGAGGCTCAGTCCCAGCGAGGGCAACACCCGCTGTTCTCCTATACCGCCCTGCCGCACTCGGCTCAGAGTCGGAGCATTCGGCCCAAGCTAAGACAACCCCTGGTCCGTATCCACCCCTTTCGCCCCTGCTTCAACAACCTTCTAGCCTTGGTCCGACGCGTTCGTCTGCTATATTCGGTGCCCATCGAGCCCCGGACGCCTGGGTGTCCCGACGCGACGCCCATGCGGCACTCCCCTCGTCCACTGCACCGAATGCGGCCCCTGGAGCCCCCGATCCGGCCTCTGAGCACGCTCCACCGAGAGTTCGAAGAGATCCCTCGGTCCCACGCCGTGTCCTTCCTGTCTGCCTTCGAGGGTCAACCACGGGGCTTCTGGGGAAGTCGGGATCGGTGGTTCGCATGGGCCGGCGTACTTGGGCGCATCCGGGTGCCCCACGACGGGGCGCAGGATCGATTCGATCTCGTCCGATCGACGGCAGCGCGGATCCTGGAGGCAAGCGGGCAAGGCAGTCGTGCCGAGCCCGAGAGGGGGCGTTTGCGATTCTTCGGCGGTTTTTCCTTCCTGGGCACCGGAAGCCGGGACTCGGGCTGGGAACGGTTTGCCTCGGCCGACTTCGTTCTCCCCCGGTTCGTGCTGGAAGGCGAAGCGGACCGGACGCGCCTCCTGGCAATGGACCTCGAGACTGCCGGAGTGGACGAATCGGCCGTCGACGCCCTCGTGGCCCGCCTTCGGGGTGCTCCGCAGCCGTCTCGCGCCCGTCCTGCGCCCGAGGCATGCTGGAAATCCGTCGAAGATCCCGGTGCCCACCGGCGTTGGAAGGCCGCCGTTCGTCGGGCGCTCGAACGAGTGGAGGACGGAACGATCCGGAAGGTCGTGCTCGCCCGCACCTTCGACGTGGCCTTCGAGCGAGAGGTGAACACCCTCGAGAGCCTCAGCTTCCTCCGCCACGAGAACCGGCGCGCACATGTCTACTTCGTCGAACCCGCCCCAGGGCGAGTCTTCATGGGCGCCTCTCCCGAAGTCCTCGCCCACCTAGAGGGAGGACGCTTTCAGGCGACAGCGGTGGCCGGCTCAATCAGGCGAGGGGCGACTCCGGAGGAGGATAGCGAGCTCGCACGACGACTGCTCACGAGCCGGAAGGACGGGATCGAGCACCGGCTGACCGCGCAGGAGATGGTCGAAGTGCTCGAGCCCCGACTGCTCAGGATGGAGGTCGAAGATACGCCCCGCGTCCTGAAGCTCGCCCGGATCCAGCACCTCGAGACGGCGATTCGCGGCCTTGCAGGTCCGGGCGAGGATATCCTCTCTCTCGTGCGGAGCCTGCACCCCACCCCCGCCGTCTGCGGCCGCCCTCGGGCCGCGGCGCAGGAGTTGATACGAGAGGCCGAGCCTTTCGACCGGGGATGGTACGCGGCGCCGATGGGCTGGTTCGATTCAGAGGGCGACGGCACATTCGTACCCGCTCTCAGGGCGACGGTCGGAGGAGCTACCCGATGGCGGCTCTTCGCGGGCGCCGGGATCGTCGCCGGATCCGATCCGGAGGCGGAATGGGAGGAGACGGGCCTGAAATTCGAGCCGGCGCTCAGGGCCCTCAGCGGGGGCGCCGCCTCGAACAGGTAGCTCCGGACTTGTCTACCAGGGTCGGCGAAGCAGAAGTGTGGTTGCCGCTGTGAGCGCCGGCCACCGCTGTGCGGTGGTGCCCCCCAATCCCAGGCGCCTCGCCATTCCCACGCTTCCCCAATAGCTTCCACCGCATGACGCTCAGACATCGAAATACGCTCTGGGGCCGCGTGCTGATGGACGAATTGGCCCGTGCGGGCCTTCGGCACATCGTGATCTCCCCGGGTTCGCGGTCCACCCCCATCGTGCTCGCTGCGGCGGAAGACGAGCGTTTCGAGGTCCACGTGCAGATCGACGAGCGCTCAGCCGGATTCCTCGCCCTCGGCGTTGGCAAGGCCACCGGGATGCCCGCAGCCGTCGTGACTACCTCCGGCACGGCGGTGGCAAACCTGATGCCCGCGGTGGTAGAAGCTTCCAGCGCGGAAGTCCCCCTCTTGCTCCTCACCGCAGACCGACCGGCCCACTTGCGCGGCACCGACGCCAACCAGACGATCGACCAGGTCCGCATCTTCGGGCGCTACACCCGATTCTTTCGGGAGTTGCCCCCCGGAGACGGCTCGGAGGCTCTCGTGAGAAATCTCCGGTCCTGCGTTTGCCGGGCCTTTGGAGCGGCAACGGGATGCCCCGCGGGCCCGGTGCACCTCAATCTCCCGTTCGAGAAACCCCTGGAGCCCTCGCCCGACAGACCACCGGTCACGGCAGATCTCGCCTCTCTCTCGTCCGCCGGAACCGCGGGACGGGCTGACGGGGCCCCCTGGACCCGGATCGCGCCACGCAGGTCGCCCCCGGAACCACGGGAGGTACGCCGGATTCGGGCGATGGTGTCCAGGTCCCGGCGACCGGTTCTGGTGGCCGGAGTGCTGCCCCAGCCCTGGGAAACGGGGCCGGCCCTCAGACGGGTCGCACGGGGCCTGGGAGTGCCCCTCCTGGCCGATCCCCTGTCGGGCGCACGTTATCCCTCACCCGGCGACGACCCTTCGGACGCTTCACCCGTGGTCGGTGGATACGAGCTGGCGCTGCGGAGCCCTGAAGTGCGAACAGAGCTCCGACCGGACCTGGTGATCCGGGTGGGAAGCTCTCCGACGTCCTCGTTCCTGACATCGTGGTTGAGCGAGACGGCCGGGATACCCCACATCCTCGTCGATGCCGGGGGACGCTGGAAAGACCACACGGCGAGCGCCACCGAGGCGGTGCGCGCCGACCCGATTCTCACCCTCGAGGGGCTCCTCGAGGACGCAGGTGTCCCGCGCGGACCATTCAACGAATGGTCCGCGCTCTGGCTCCGGGTCGAGGACGCCGTCCGCAAGGCGCTCGAAGAATCCCGTTCCGAGGCTCCCTTCGAAGGCAACGTGATCGCGGAGACGGCTCTCGCTCTCACGGGCGACGACCTCCTCTTCGTATCGAGCTCGATGGCGGTGCGAGACCTGGATGCTTTCGTGGCCCGCCACCCCACTCCACTCCCGGTGCTCGGGAACCGGGGCGCCAGCGGAATCGACGGCATCACCTCCACTGCGGCGGGCGCCTCCATCGGCACCGGCCGCCGGGTGGTGGCGCTCATGGGGGATCTTGCTCTCCTGCACGACACCAATGGTCTCTCTGTGCTGCGGAATTCCCCGGCACGAGTGGTTCTGGTCGTCGTCAACAATGACGGCGGCGGGATCTTCCATCTCCTCCCGATTCGGCGCCACGAGCCTGCCTTTACACCGCTCTTCGCGACTCCCCACGGCCTGGAGCTGAGTCACCTTGCGGCCCTGTACGAGCTTCCCCACCGACGGATCGACCTGCGGGGCGTATTGGGCGAATCCGAAGGAGCCGAGGAGATGAAGGCAGGGCTAGGTGAAGCCCTGTCGCGGGAGGGAAGCGGGATCCTCGAGATCCGCACCGACCGGGAGGAGAACCGGTTGCGCCGTGGCCGGTGCGCCGAGATGGTTTCAACCGCCGCGGCCACAGCCCTGGGCGGCGAGCACGCAAGAGCGGATGTTCTTACACGAGAGGAAGGATGACACAGCCCGACTGGAAGGAAGTGAAGCCGTACCAGGACATCACTTATCACAAGGCAGACGGCGTGGCGCGCATCGCCTTCGACCGCCCCGAGGTCCGAAACGCGTTCCGGCCCGAGACGCTGGCCGAGCTCCAGGAGGCCTTCCGCGACGCCGGAGAGGACACGGAGGTGGGCGTGGTCCTCCTTACCGGCAACGGCCCGGCGGAGGACGGGAAGTACGCGTTCTGCTCCGGGGGAGACCAAAGGGTACGGGGTGACGAAGGGTACGTCGGCGGAGACGGCCTTCCCAGGCTCAACGTCCTCGAGCTCCAGCGATACATCCGGAGCATGCCCAAGCCGGTGATCGCGCTGGTGGCCGGCTACGCAATCGGGGGAGGGCACGTCCTCCACGTCATCTGCGACCTCACCATCGCTGCCGACAATGCGGTCTTCGGGCAAACCGGCCCCAAGGTTGGAAGCTTCGACGGTGGCTTCGGAGCCTCGTATCTGGCGAGCATCGTCGGGCAGAAGAAGGCTCGTGAGATCTGGTACCTGTGCCGGCAGTACTCGGCCGGCGAGGCCAGGGAGATGGGATTGGTGAACACCGTGGTCCCAGTCGAGGAATTGGAGCAAGAGGGGTGGCGTTGGGCTCAGGAGATTCTCGAGAAGAGTCCCCTGGCCATCCGGCTCCTCAAGAGCTCGTTCAATGCGGCGGTCGACGGCCAGGCCGGAATCCAGGAGTTGGCCGGAAATGCGACCCTCCTCTTCTACATGTCCGAGCAGGCCAAAGACGCGAAAAACGCGTTCCTCGAGAAGAGGAAGCCGGACTTCCGGAAGTACCCCTGGCTGCCGTGGTAGAGCGCTCGGGTGGCATGGAAGCGTGGATCCTGGCGATCCGGCCTCGAACCCTACCCGCCGCGGCCGCCCCGGTGGTCGTGGCCACGGGGATGGCTGCCGCCCGGGACGTCATGGCGCCACTCCCCGCCCTTGCGGCGCTCGTTGCGGCCCTGTTGATCCAGATCGCCACCAACCTCGCCAACGACTACTACGACTTCCTGAAGGGCGGAGACAGTGAAGACCGGGTGGGGCCCACTCGGGTCGTCCAGGCGGGCCTCCTGCCCGCGCAGTCCGTGATCCGAGCGGCGCTCGGCGTGCTCGGCCTGACTTCGGTGATCGGCCTCTACCTCGTCTGGGTCGGTGGCCTTCCGATCCTGATCGTGGGCGTGCTCTCCCTCCTCTGCGCCCTCGCCTACACCGGCGGACCCTTTCCACTGGCTTACCGGGGACTGGGCGACCTCTTCGTATTCGTTTTCTTCGGGTTGGTCGCCGTGGGCGGAACGTACTGGGTCCAGGCCCGAGACTTTCCGCCGGACCTCCTCCTCGCGGGCTCGGCGATGGGCGCGCTGATCACCGGCATTCTGGTGGTGAACAACCTGCGTGACCGGGAGACCGACGAGCGGGCAGGGAAGCGGACCCTCGCGGTGCGATTGGGCGAGACGGGCACCCGCGTCCAGTACCTGGTTCTCGTGCTGGCCGCCCTCGCCGTTCCGTTGATCGGCATCTGGCTCTTTGGATGGTCGCCCTGGACCCTCCTTCCGATCGGAGGAGCCCGTCCACTACTCTCGGCCACGGCGACCGTGCTCACGTTCCACGATCCCCGCGAGCTCAACCTCGCGCTCGGCAATACGGCTCGCGGCGTGACGTGGTACGCGGCGCTGCTCGCGGTGGGATTCGTCCTGGGCAGGCCCGACATCGTGGTGCTCTAGGCCCACACGACTCCGGGTCCAGCTATGCCAACTCACCTCCCCCGATCCCGCAGCGACCCCGCCGCCGTCGCCGCCGGCCTCTACCCGGATGAGCCGGCGATTCTCCTGCCTGGAGGGAGGGACAAAGCCGCTTGGAGCTTCGCAGAGCTCGACCGCCGAGTGGAGACGCTTGCGGACGCCCTCTTCCGCCAGGGCGTCGCGCCCGGCACGCGGGTGGCCATGCAGCTTCCCCCCTCTCCGGAGGCGGTCATCCTCCTGCTGGCGAGCTGGAGGGTGGGGGCGGTCTGCGTGCCCATGCACCACCGTTGGACGTCCCGGGAGATCGAAAGGGGATTGCGGGCGGCCGGGAATCCGGCGGTCTTCGTCTCCAATGAGGACCCCCTCCTGGACGTGGCCCGAGCTTCCCCCGCAAGAGCCGCTCTGCCAGACCTCCGAACGAGGGACGGTCGCGAGGATGGACGCCCTGAGGCCGCGAACGCGGGGGCGAGAGAGCTCAGCGATCCGGCGGTCCTCATCCTCACCTCCGGAAGCGCCGGAAGTCCCCGACCGGTACTCCTCTCCCACGGCCACCTCGCGGCTTCTGCCCGAGCCGCCTCCGAGCGACTGGACTTGTCCCCGACCGATCGGTGGCTCGCCGTTCTCTCCCCGGCCCACGTGGGAGGGTTGGCGCTGATTCACCGGGCAATCTTCTTGGGCAGCTCGATTGCGCCCCTGCGGGGATTCGAAGGGGCCGACGCAGCGAAGCTGATCGAACACGCAGGGATCACCCACGTTTCTCTGGTTCCCGTGCTCTTCCGCAAGCTCCTCGACCACCGCGGCGGGCTTCCAGCTCCCGGGGCCCTGCGCTGCGTCCTGCTCGGCGGTGCCGCGACGCCGGCCGACCTCCTCGACCGGGCCCTTCGGCTCGGATATCCCGTCGCGCTGACTTACGGGCTCACCGAGGCGACCTCCCAGGTGGCGACCGCCGAACCCACCCGGGTTCGCGCCAAACCCGGCACGGTGGGTCCACCCTTGCGTGGGGTAGACCTGCGCATCAACGCACCCGGGGGAAAGGGAGGAGGGCAACTCCCGAAGCAATCTAAGGTCGGTGAGATTCTGGTTCGGGGTCCAACCGTCGCGGGTGCCCTGCCCGGAAATGGTCCGTCCCTCGACGAGGAGGGGTGGTTGCACACCGGCGACCTCGGGCATCTCGACGCGGACGGAGACCTCTGGATCACCGGGCGGCTCTCCGACCGGATCGTGAGTGGGGGCGTCACGGTCGATCCCGGGGAGGTGGAGGAGGCACTTCGCGAGCACCCGGCCGTGGCGGCGGCGGTCGTGGCGGGAATTCCAGACTCCGAATGGGGAGAGCGACTCGTCGCTCTGATCGTCGCAGTCGAGACCGAGGCGCCCCCAGACCGGGCGCAGCTCCTGGAGCACGTGCGCGCTCGCCTCTCGGCAGCGAAGCGCCCACGCACGATCCACATCGTGGAAGAGCTTCCGCTGAACGCGAATGGAAAAGTTGATCGGTCGCGGGTCGCAGCGATCCTCCGGCGATCGAGCGCCTGAGCTCGCGTCCGGGAGCCACGGCTTCCGGTCCAAGCCGTCCGACCGGGCCCTTCCCTCCCCCTTCTTGCTCCTTATGTTCGGACACGGAGAGGGTCCGACCTCCGCCCGAGACACGTGAACCGACGACGCCCATGAGCCTGAATCTCTTTGAGGAATACCGCTGGCGCGGAATGCTCTACGACGCGACCGAGGGAACGGAGGCTGCGCTCGCCGAGGGCTCGCACTCGGCGTACGCGGGGTTCGACCCCACCGCGGATTCCCTCCACGTGGGTCATCTCCTCCCGATCATGGGGCTCGTGCACCTGCAACGAGCGGGACATACCCCGATTGCCCTCGTGGGAGGCGGCACGGGGCTGATCGGGGATCCCTCGGGGAAGTCGAGTGAGCGCTCACTGCTCAACGAAGACGAGGTGCGCGCGAACGCCCAGGCGGTACGCGCTCAGCTCGAGTCTTTTCTCGATTTCGAGGGCGTACCGAACCCCGCACGCCTGGTCAACAATCTGGATTGGCTGGACGAGTTGGGTATCCTCGAGTTCCTTCGCGATGTGGGAAAGCACTTCCCGGTGAACTCGATGCTGCGAAAGGAGACGGTGCGCCGGCGACTCGAAGACGACGCCACCGGGATCAGCTACACCGAGTTCTCGTACCTTCTCCTGCAGTCGTACGACTTCTACCGGCTCTTTCGGGAGTACGGTTGTCGGTTCCAGCTCGGTGGGAGCGACCAATGGGGGAACATTACCGGAGGCATCGAGCTCATTCGGCGGATCACGGGAGAGAGGAGCTACGGAGCCGTCTTCCCACTCATCACCACCTCCTCCGGCGTGAAGTTCGGCAAGACGGAAGAAGGAGCCGTCTGGCTCGATCCAAGACGGACCTCCCCCTACCGGTTCTACCAGTACTGGCTGAACACCGATGACGCCGACACCGCCAGGTACCTCCGCTTCTTCACCCTCCTCCCGAAGGACGAGATCGAGGCGCTGGACCGGGCGTTGGAGGAACGGCCACAGGAACGGGAGGCTCAGCGGAGATTGGCCGAGGAAGTCACCCGGACGGTCCACGGAGAAGGCGGCCTGGATCGAGCCCGCAGAGCGTCCAAGGTGCTCTTCGGAGGAGATCTCGACGGACTGGATGCGGCGGAGATCGAAGACATCTTCAAAGATGTCCCGTCCAGCTCCCTCGAATCGTCACGGCTGAGGGGAGAGGGATTGGGGCTCGTCGCTCTGATCGCGGAGGTGGGTGCGGCCACGTCGCGGGGCGATGCGCGCCGAGGTATTGCTCAGGGCGGGGTCTACCTGAACAATGAACGCATCACCGATCCCCACTACGCAGTAACCGTTAGGGACGCGCTGCACGACCAATTCCTCGTGCTGAGGAAGGGCAAGAAGCGCTATCACCTCATTCGGATCCAGCGGTGAGACGGACGGGGTTCGTCCCGTCCTCAGGGTGAAGGGCGCCCGAACGCCACGGCCCATCCCAGAGACACCCCCGCCCGGGCCTTCAGCTGCGGACCGTCCAGATCCTGGTACACCGGGAGCACGAACTCTGCGAAAAGACGATTTCCGTAGAGCGGCCCATCCGCGAAGTAGAGGTTCAGTCCGACCGGGAGATCCACCCGGGTGCCCGCCTGAAGGGCCGGGTGGGCCATGGGAGTGCTCCACGGATCCAGCGTCGGATCACTCCCCTCCACGGCGCTCCTCCTGGTCCCGCTCAGACGGAGCGAGCCGCTCACCCATTCGCTGAAGCGGTAGGCCATCCACACGTTCCCCCGGACCTCTTGTCCGCGTCTCCAGCCCCGATCGTTCTCCCCCACCGGGATGCGGGCCGTGGCCTGCAGTCCCACCGTGCCCGCGGCATTCTCAGACACGAGGACGGCCCCGGGAATGAGGGCGAAGGTGCCGTCTCCAGGCTGCATCGAGTAGGGGAGGGTGCGCTGCTCCGCGGGAGCGATCGGAAGCTGGTCTCCTCGGTCGACCGGGCCCGTCGGCATCGAAAGCCCCGCGGTGAGGTGGGCGCGGTAGGGCCACACGTCGTGGAGCCCGTAGAGCACGTGGAGCTCCACGTCTCCGAGGGCGAAGTCCGAAGCCGTTCCGGGGTCATGATCGCGGGTCCTGAAATCACCCTCGGTATGGTGCACCGGTACCCGCAGCGAAGCCCCCAACCAGTCCAGGATGCCCGCGCGGAACTCGAGCTCGTGACGCTGGCGGGTCATCGTGAGGGGAGCCATTTCCCACTGGAAGAAGTGCCCGTCGAGCTCGAATCCCGTGGTCACCCACTCGATCGGAATCTCCTCGGTTCCGACGAGGACGCCGTCGAAGTGCATGACATCCGCCCGGTACCGCACCTCGTAGCTGCCCGGAGCGAGCAGGACGTCCTCAGTAAGGCCGGAAGGAGCTCGGGCGTCCGGACGCTCGCTCCAGTCGTCGAGGGGAAGCTGAGCGGAGAGTGGAGGCCCGGCGGCCATGCCCAGGGCCACAACCGTCGCGGGGACAAGACGCCAAGACTGCATTGGATTCGCTCCTCGTGATTCGTCCGCGGGAGTCGGCCCCCGAATCGCCGTACGCGGGCCCCCGACTTGCGACGGATACGCCCGTACGCCGGGCGCGGGATCGGACGCGACCGCCGCAACACCGGCCTCAATCTACGGACCGGGCCCCGAAAGTGAAACATTCGTTTCGGAAAAGCCGCTCGCAGCCGGGCCCGGACGGGGAACCTCACTCCCCGATGGTCGTACCAGTCGGATGGCGTCGTGACCGGCGCCCGGCCGACGTCCCGCGCCGACACCTTCCGAGGCGAGAATTCCATGGGTGACACCCCCCCGTCCGACCGCAAGACCATCCTTCTGGGCTCCGGGCTGCTCGTCCTGCTCGTGGCGACCAGCGCCGTCGTCTGGTACCTCTCGAACGGCACTTCCTCGGGAACCACCCCTGCCACCGCGCAACCGCTGCCGAGCTCCGTCGAGCTCCTCGCCGGACGCGAGAACGCTCCGGACGCCGCCGGGGAACCGATCACGATCGAGCATTCGGATCCGATCCCCATGATCGTTTACCTCACACCCACGTGCGGGTGCTGTGTCGAGTGGGTCACCCACATCGAAGAGTACGGGTTCGACGTCGAGCTCAACTACATCGACAACACGCGCATGTTCAAGGTCAAGGAGGAGTACGGCCTCGGCCCCAACCTCGCCTCCTGTCACACTTCGATCGCAAACGGTTACGTCTTCGAAGGTCATATTCCTGGAGAGGTGGTGCGTGAGTTCCTGGCGGAGGCCCCTCCGGTGAAGGGCCTGGCCGTGCCGGGGATGCCGATCGGCTCTCCCGGGATGGAGATGGGGGACCGGGTCGATCCCTACGACGTGCTGGCCTTCACTTCGGACGGCTACACGCAGGTCTACTCTCGACAAGGTCGCTGAGACCTCTGGGTCGCTGAGGGCTCAGACGCCCGGCCGATCAGCCCCCTGGTCCGAGAGCCCATCGGGTGCGGCCAGGACGTCGTCCGGGATCCCGAACGCATCCACGAGGACCACCGCCGACGGCCTCAGTTCACGGCACATCCGGTTCACGAGAGTCCGGATCGCCTTCGCCTGTGCCCCCTCCATGTACCCCGCCTCCTGGTACCAGGCGCGATCCCTCTCCAGCCGGGAGAGGGCGAAGAGGGCGCACAGCGACTCGAGATGCCGTGCGACCTCCTCCCCCTCCCTTTCCCCGGCGCGTGTCACGGCCGCCTGGAAGGTCTCCAGCACCACCAACTCGACATGGGCACGAGCCAGGGCGACCAGATGATCCTGGCATTCGTTCATGGCCTGGAAGGAGTCGACCCCCTCGTCGATTCGCCCCTTGAGCCGGCGGGCCACGGTCTGCAGGAGCCTCTTGTCGCGGAAGCGCAGGGCGTCCAGATGCACTTCCGGGTCGCGGAGATGCTCCTCGGCCGTCCTCCGACTGCGGATCGGGTTCCTGCGCGTGACCTCGTCTCCGGCACGTTCCCCCAGGGCCCGCACCATGTCCCAGAATCGGAGATCGCCCATCTCGTCCCGGTATTCCGAGAGTAGCCCCTTCGCAACGAGCTGGAGGAGGACGACGTTCGCGCCTTCGAAGGTCGTGAAGATGTCGGTGTCCTCCCTCAGGTAGCCGAGGCGATTCTCCGCGAGATAGCCTCGCCCTCCCATCGCTTCCCGGCAGTGCTGCAACGTCTCCTGTGCGTGCTGAGATGCGTACGCCTTGAGGCCCGCGGCGAGCACATCCACGCGTGCGCTCCCCTCGTGCCCCTCTCCGCTCCCGTACTCGCGCACGAGCTCCTGGATCGAGAAGTGCAACGCGTATGTGGCGGAGAGCGGGATCAGCAGGGCTCGCTGCTGCTGGAGGTAGTCGAGCACAGGCACCTCGGGAAGGCCGGAGGGCCCGAACTGACGGCGCCGATCACTGTAACGGATCGCGATGATGAGCCCGGTCTTCGCCGTCGACACCGAAGCGGCGGCGATGGAGATCCGCCCGGCGACGAGAGTCTTCAGCATCTTGAAGAATCTGCGTCCGGGTGAGGCGACTTCGCTTCGGTACTCCCCCCCGGAGTCGACCGTACCGAATCGATCGAGGAGGTTTACACGGGGCACCCGGACGCGGTCGAAGCTGAGCCGTCCATTGTCCACTCCGTGGAGTCCCACCTTCTCACCGCAGTCCTCCACCTCGATCCCCTCCAGAACGTTGCCCTCGGCGTCCCGGACGGGCACCAGGAGGGCGTGCACCCCGTGCTCCTCCCCGCCTACCTCGAGCTGCGCGAACACCGTGGCCATCCGACCGTGCAGGGCCGCATTGCCGAGCCAGTCCTTGCGAGCTCCCGGGTGCGGCGTGTGAATCTCGAATTCCCCGCTGTCCGGCAGGTAGCGTGCCCGCGTCTCGATCGCCCGAACGTTCGAGCCGTGGTTCCGCTCCGTCATCGCGTAGATCCCGGGCAGCTTCATGGTGGCCACATCGCTCAGGTAGCGCCGGTGATGGCGCTCCGTGCCGAGCCCCAACACGCTGCCGCCGAAGAGCCCGAATTGCACGCCGTACTTGATGAGGACCGAGAGGTTACCGAAGGCCAGGGTCTCGAAGGCCACCAGCGACGACGCCACGTCGCCCTTCCCATCGAACTCCTCCGGATAGGCCAGCCCGCCCAGATGCTCCTCCGCCAAACGGGTCACGGCCCTCAGCACCCGGTCCCGGGCCTCGCCGCTGGGAAGGCCGTCGGGAACGCGCACCTCCGGATCGCCCAGGAGCTCCAGGATCCTCCGGCGAAGCTCTTCACGTTCACCGGCGAGTGCACGCCCCAGCGCCTCGGCCCGCTCGGTCGCCTCGGCCCGCTCCGTCGCCTCGGCCGGACCGGGCTCCGGTTCGCCTCCGTCTACGGCGGGGACCAGCTCCCGCGCGGCCTCGCCGCCGAGCACCCCGAGTACCTCCTCAACACCCTCCAGGACGCGCATTCCCTCGGCGCTCGCCCATCCTCCCGCTTCCGGGCCTCTGGCCCGGGCCATAGCCACTCCGAGTGACCGCAGCGAGCGGAGCTCCTCTTCCGAAACCTTCCCGGCGAGCTGGCGAATCCGATCCCTGAGTTGGGCGAGCTCGACCGGAGACGGAGGTCGATCGGGACGCAGCCAGCTCTCCAGCACTCGGCGGGCATCTTCGGGAAGCTCCGGCGTCGCCGCCAACTCCTCCCTGACCCTCTTCATCTCGGCGGTGGTCAAGACTCCGTCAGACCAGGCCACGTAGAGCAGCGGGAGGAAGGGCGTGAGTCGGTCGTCGTCTCCCGGCCAGGGAAGGGGACCCGAGTGGCGGACGGCGGGATCGGCGGACGAGTCGGCCATGGGAAGCTCGTGTCGGGAAGGGGCCGGAGCGGCGAGGTCGGAGCGAAGGGGCGAAGCTCCGGGAAGCATACCGGGCTTTCCGCCGATTGTTTCTCGAGCACTCCGCTCCGGTGAGCCGTGCCGACGCCCCTTGACCCACCGAGGTCGCCCGGGCCACCATGGGAGCTTTCGGAAGGCTCGGAGACCACCGTGCGCGCCCGCTTGATGAATTCACCGGCGCCGCTCGATCAAAGACTTCTCTTCCCGGATGGGAGGATGGCTGAACCACTCGTAGGTGTGATCATGGGCTCGCGCTCCGACTGGGACACGATGTCCCAGTCGGTGGAGATCCTCAAGGCGCTTGAGATTCCGCACGAGGTTCGCGTGGTGTCCGCGCATCGAACTCCGGACCTCCTCTTCGAGTATGCCGGCTCTGCTGAGCAGCGGGGGCTGTCCGTGATCATCGCCGGCGCGGGCGGTGCCGCCCACCTTCCGGGCATGGTCGCGAGCAAGACGCTCCTTCCCGTCCTGGGTGTTCCGGTCGAATCTCGCACGCTCCAGGGCCTGGACTCGCTCCTCTCCATCGTGCAGATGCCGGCCGGCGTGCCGGTGGGATCGTTGGCGATCGGGCGGGCCGGAGCCGTGAACGCGGCGCTCCTGGCCGCCTCGATCCTGGGAGCGTCCGATCCCGGAATTCGAGAGAACCTTCGAAGCTACCGGGACGCACGGACCCGGGCAGTCCTCGCCGACCCCGACCCGCGATCGGCGCCGCCCTCTCCGTGACCTCTCCTTCCGGCGCGCGCCTTGTGGGCGTTCTCGGTGGGGGTCAGCTCGGGAGGATGCTCGCCCTGGCCGGCATCCCCCTCGGGTTTCGGTTCCGTTTCCTGGAGCCCGGCCCGGATCCTCCGGTACGGGATCTGGGAGAGGTCGTCCGGGGCGACTACGACGACCCTGATTCCCTCAGGACCTTCGGGAAGGGACTGGAACTCGCAACGTACGAGTTCGAGAACGTTCCGGCGGCTGCCCTGGAGCGACTCACGGATGAAATCCCCGTCTTTCCCCCACCGTCGATACTCGCCCTCACACAAGACCGCCTCCGGGAGAAGGAGGCCCTCGGGCGACTCGACATCGCCACGGCGGACCACCTCCCCGTCCGCGAGCGCGGAGAGCTGGACCAGGCCCTGAACCGACTCGGAGTTCCAGCCGTCCTGAAGACCCGCCGCTTCGGCTACGACGGCAAGGGCCAGAGAGTGATTCGGAGCCCCGGAGGGCTCGACGCGGCCTGGTCCGAGCTGGGAGGACGCCCCCTGGTTCTCGAGGCCTTCGTTCCCTTCCGCAGGGAGCTGTCCCTGATCGCGGTGAGAGATCGGGCCGGAGGTATCGTGTGCTACCCTCTGATTGAGAACCGCCACGAAGGAGGCATCCTGCTCCTGAGCAGGGCGCCTGCAGAGGCTGTCCCGGCCGACCTCCAGGACCAGGCCGAAGCCCTGGTCACTCGAATCCTCGAAGACCAGGAATACGTGGGGGCCCTGGCCGTAGAGTTCTTCGAGACAGACGATGGGCTCCTCGTCAACGAGGTGGCTCCTCGCGTCCACAATTCAGGTCACTGGACCCAGGATGGAGCGGTCTGCAGCCAGTTCGAGAACCACCTGCGCGCCATCGCCGATCTACCCCTGGGCAAGTCGGAAGCGAGGGGTTCGTCGGCGATGGTGAACCTGATCGGCAAGCTGCCGGATCCGGCCCGGATCCTGGCCCTTCCCGGCACCCACCTTCACCTCTATGGAAAGGCGCCACGGCCGGGCAGGAAGCTGGGCCACGTGAATGTCACGGGCGCGGACGCGGGGCAGGTCGATCAGCGACTCGCTGCCGTGCTTTCCGAGATCGGACTTGGAGAGGAGAGGGAGGAGGGAGGTCAGGCCACACAGAGGTCGCAGAGACCGTAGAGCACGAACTCGTGGTCCTCCAGATGGAACCCCGGAGGGGTAACCGAGCCCAGGTTCCCCGGGCAGCCGTCCACCTCGTAGACCTTGTCGCACTGCCTGCAATGGAAGTGGTGGTGGTGACCCTTCCCCGCCACTTCGTAACGAGCAGGCTCGCCGGGTAGCTCGACGGGAACGATCCTCCCCTCCTCCTGGAGCGACTTGAGGTTCCGGTACACGGTGGCTATGCCGAGGCTCGACACATGTTCGCGTGCGGCCTCGAGCAGCTCGTTCGGGCTGAGCGGATGACCGGCATCCTTGAGGGCGCGGCGGATCGCTTTCCGTTGTCGGGTTTCCCGGTACATCGATTCGGCTCGTCAGGGATCGGATTGGGGGTGGATGCGGCCGCGCCTGTGCGGGCGAGGTCATCGCCCGTCGCGACTCCTTACCCTATCGAGCCGAGGCGGTCGGTTCAACCGCTGAGAAACGTCTGCTAGGAACCCGTCCGCAGAGGGGACTCGACGGCCGGCCCACTCCCGGCGGCCTCCTCCCATGCCTGACCCTCTTCGCATGCCGTGCACGACTCTTGCCCCGTGGCGCAGTGGAGGCGGGAGTTCCAGACCAAGCCCGTGGCCGTAATGAGCGCTGCGAGCAGGGTGGTGACCTCCTCGTTGAGCGGGTGGAAGACGTGGAGAAGGGAAGCCGCCCACAGGAGAAGTCCGAGCACGATCGGTCCAACCACCTTCGCCTCACCGTGGGTCCGAAGTCCCGAGATCAGGGCCGGCACAGCCAGGACGGCGGTGAGCATGAGAAAGGACCACTCCAGGGTGGAGCTCACGGCAAGCACCGGAACGGTGAAGATGAGGACCGGGGTCAGGAGACAGTGAACCGCACACAGCAGGGGAGCTGCGCTGGTCCATCCCCATGGATGTTGGAAGAAGCGCGTGAGCATTCGGATCGGATCCGTTCGTCAGTTTGCGAGGAGAAGCGGATCCGGCGAGATCCGGGATCGCTTGACACCCCGATAACGATAAACAAGTATCATCTATGCCGCATCGTGGGTCAAGGTTGGCCGGCCGGAGTCCTGGCCATCCCTTCCCCTAGTTACCGCGGTGCTGCTAGGTTTGATAATTGTCGTTGTTCCTCCCCCTTTCCTACGCCTTCCGGTGACGTCGTGCCCCTCCTTGCAGGGAGCGAGGGCCGCCGAGGCGCTTTCGAGACGGACTTGCAAACCGATGCTGGACGAAATCAGGCAGAAGCTCGAGAGTGAGATCGAATCGCTCAGCCACGAGTTGAACGTGCTCCTCCCGGAGCGCATCTCCACAGCAGTCGAACAGGGAGATCTGCGGGAGAACGCGGAGTACAAGTCCGCACTCGAACGCCAGGAGTTCGTCCGGGCCCGGATGGAGCACCTCACCCAGCGAATGTCGGATCTCGCGAAGATCAACGTGAAGGAGATGCCCGTGGACCGGGTCGGCTTTGGTTCGCGCGTCACCCTGAAGGACCTGGAGCACGAGCAGGAGCTCACCTTCACCCTCGTAGCCGGGGATTTCATGGACCTCGAGGGTGGTCACGTGTCGATGGCTTCACCCATCGGGCAGGGATTGCTGGGCACGAAAGAGGGCGAGAGCGTGACCATCCAGCTTCCCGTCGGAGAACGGTCCTTCGAGGTCAAGGATCTCGTGACCCTTCCCCAACAGCTGGGGCTGGACGGCTAGCCGCCACGGATGTCGGGTGCCCTGGTCCGCCTCACCGCAGTGACCAAGGAGTACCGGGAAGGCGATCACGTCCGCCCGGTGCTGAGGGGTATAGATCTATCGGTGGCTGACGGTGAGCTCGTGGCCCTCATGGGTCCGTCCGGCTGCGGCAAATCCACCCTTCTCAACCTCATTAGCGGGCTGGACTCTCCGGACTCCGGAGAGGTCGAGGTCATGGGGGTCTGCCTCTCCGAGCTCACCGAGCACGAGCGCACGATCTTCCGGGGCGAGAACGTCGGATTCGTCTTCCAGTTCTACAATCTGATCCCCACGCTAACGGTGGAGGAGAACGTCCTCCTCCCACTCGGACTGCGAAGACGGCTCACTGGCAAGGACCGGGCCCGCGGCCGAGAGCTCCTTGACGCGGTCGGGTTGGTCGATCGCGCCGGATCCTGGCCAGAGCGGCTCTCCGGAGGGGAGCAGCAGCGGGTTGCGATCGCGAGGGCGCTGATCCATGAGCCCGCCCTCGTGCTCGCGGACGAGCCGACCGGAAATCTGGACGAGGACACCGGCGCCCGAATGCTGGAGCTGATGATCGAGCTCCTGGAACTCGCGAAGACCACCCTCATCACTGTCACGCATGCCCGGGAGGTGGCCTCGCGCATGCATCGGACGCTGGAGCTTCAAGGCGGACAGATCGCTGCGGGCGCTCCGTGAGCCTTCTCGGAAAGGCGGGATTCCGCTACTTCCTGCGCCACCCCGCAATCTCGGGGCTCTCGGTACTGGGAGTCACCCTCGGCGTCGCCGTCTTCGTGGCCATGGACCTGGGAATCCAGTCGGCACGGGAGGCCTTTCGGATCTCGTCCCGTACGGTCGCGGGGGAGGCGACACATCGGCTGGTCGGCGGCGGAGCCGGCGTTCCCGACTCGGTCGTATTCCTGATGAGAGCGACGGGGGTGCGGGCGGCCGCTCCCGTCATCGAGGGCTTCGTCGTCTCCCCGCAGTTCCCCGATCGGCCTTTGCGAGTGCTCGGAATCGATCCCCTCTCGGAGCCACCCTTCCGCCCATTTCTCGTGGCCGGAGAGGCCGCGGGACTGGAGCTTCTCGACCTCCTGCTCGAGCCCGGAGCCGCCCTTCTCTCCAGGTCCACCGCGGAGTTTCTCGGGGTGGAGGAGGGGGGGACCCTTCCCGTGCGGGCCCCAGCCACCGAGCGCCAGATGCGGGTATCCGGGCTCCTCGAACCCCGGGACGCATGGAGTGAGCGGGGCCTCCGCGATCTGCTCGTCGTCGACGTGGCCGAGGCGCAGGACCTTCTCGCCAGGGACGGTCGCCTCGACCGGGCCGACCTGATCCTGTCCGGAGAGGGGATCGACGAGGCGCTGCTGAGCGCAGTCGAAGGAGTTCTCCCGCCCGATCTCCGGATCGAGCCGGTCGGGGTCCGCGAAGCCGGAATGGAAGAGATGATCCGTGCATTCGACCTGAACCTCACGGCCCTCAGCCTCCTCGCCCTCCTCTTCGGTGGGTTCCTGATCTACAACACGATGACCTTCTCCGTGCTCCAGAGGCGACGGACGCTGGGAATCCTCCGGGCCCTCGGGGCCGGGAAGGGAGCGCTCATTCGCTCCGTGCTTCGGGACGCCGCGCTCCTGGGTCTCGTCGGCTCCGCGCTCGGCCTCCTCCTGGGGATCGTTCTCGGACGTGGCCTCGTCCAGCTCGTGACCCGGACGATCACCGACCTCTACTTCGTTGTCTCCGTCGACAGCCTCTCCCTTCCACCACGAGCACTGCTCGGAGGTCTCGTGCTGGGTGTCGGCACGACCTTGCTCGCTGCCCTCCCGTCCGCCCGGGAGGCGGCGAGCGTGCGTCCGGGCTCGCCGCTCGCCCGCGCATCGCTCGAAGAGCGAGCGCGCCGGCTGGTGCTCCGGGCGGCGGTCGGTGGGCTCGGCCTCATCGCTGCGGGTGGAGTGCTTCTCCTGCTTCCCGGAAGCAGACTCCTCCCGGCATTCACCGCTCTGTTCTGTATCGTCGTCGGCCTCGCGCTTCTCACGCCCCTGATCACGGTCGGGGCCATGCGAGTCACGCGCCCGATCCTGGGCCGCGTGGGAGGCACCGTGGGTGAGATGGCCGCGCAGTCCGTGGTCGGATCGCTCTCCCGCACGGCTCCGGCGGTGGCCACCCTCGTCGTGGCCGTCTCGGTCACGGTGGGGCTGGGCATCATGATCGGCAGCTTCCGGGCCAGCGTCGTCGATTGGCTGGACACGACCCTTCGAGCCGATCTGTACGTCTCGGCGGCTTCGCTGGTGCCGGGACCAGGACCGCCTGCCGCGCCCCTTCCGGAGGGATTCCAAAGTCTGGCGGCGAGTCTTTTCGGCGTGCAGGAGCTCACCGCGACCCAGACCATGCGGCTCGGAGAGCCCTATCCTGGGGCGCGTCTCCAGGCGATCGACCCCGGCGCCTTCAGGGAGGACGGCTACCACCTCCTGACCACCTCGGTGGAGGCGCCCTTCCCTTTCCTCCTGGCGGGTGAGGGCGCGTTCGTTTCCGAGCCCTTCGCCTTCAGGTACGGCTTCGCTCCAGGCGACACCCTTGCGCTGTGGGGCGAGCGTGGCGAGGTCCGCCTGCCCGTGCTGGCGGTCTTCCGGGATTACGCTACCGAGGCCGGAAGCGTGATCGTCTCCCGCACGGCATTCGAGGAGAGTTGGGGCGAGTTTCGACCCACCTCCCTCGGGATCAGCCTCCTCCCGGGAGCGAATCTGGAGGATGTCGAAGAGCTCCTCCGCGAGGCGGCAGGCCCGGAGGCCCTTCTCTCAGTGCGTTCCGACGGCGAGCTCAGAGAGCTCTCGCTGGAGATCTTCGACCGAACGTTCGCGATCACGCGGGCGCTCCGGCTCCTCGCCTTCCTGGTCGCATTCGTCGCGATCCTCTCTGCCCTCGCGGCCCTCCAACTCGAGCGGGCGCGGGAGTTCGGAGTCCTGCGGTCAGTCGGACTCACCCCCCGCCAGGGGTGGTTTCTCATGACCGCACAGAGCGGATTGGTGGGGGGAGTGGCGGGAATCCTCGCGATTCCGGTCGGGCTCGTTCTGGCCGCCATCATGGTCTTCGTCGTGAATCGTCGATCGTTCGGATGGACCATGGAGCTGACCGTGAGCGCGGAGCACCCGATCTACGGGCTGTTGCTGGCAGTGATCGGCTCCCTGCTCGCCGGGCTCGTGCCCGCCTGGCAAAGCTTCCGGACCGAGCCGGCCCGACATCTCCGGAGCGAGTGAAACGCCATGGCTCTCCTGCCTGATCTGTCCTTCCGATCCGTTGCCACGGCTCTGCTTCTCGTCGGCGGACTTTCGGGACTGACCTGGGCCGCCAACTGGATCGCCGTGTCCCCCACGGACGGGGTCGTGCGAGCGAGCCTCTCGCCGGTTGAGGCGCTCGCGGGCAGCGATACGGTCGGATACGCACGCGCCCTGGAGCCCCGGGCATTCCGTTTTCCCCAGGACCACGGCCCTCACCCTGAGTTTCGGACGGAGTGGTGGTACGTGACCGCCAACCTCACAGCCCCCGACGGGCGGGCCTTCGGTGCGCAACTCACCTTCTTTCGAAGTGCGTTGGTCCCCGAACTCCCCGAGCGGGAATCCGCCTGGAACACGAACCAGCTCTGGATGGCGCATGCCGCGATCACGGACGTCGCCGGCGAGCGTCACCTGTATGCGGAACGTTTCGCGCGGGAAGCGGTCGGTTTGGCGGGCGCTCGCGCCGCTCCCCTCCGCGTCTGGCTGGAGGACTGGGAGATAAGGGCGTCGCCCGACGCCACGTCACAACTCCCGCACCCCTTTCCCCTCGAGCTTTCCGCCACGGACGAGGGGTGGGCGATCCATCTGATCCTCGACGAGGGCAAGCCCCCGGTGTTTCATGGAGAGGACGGGCTCAGTCAGAAGGGTCCGGAGCCCGGCAACGCCTCCTATTACTTCTCTTTCACCCGCCTGCCGACGCAGGGATCACTCGTGTTGGAGGGGGAGACCGTCCCGGTCACCGGGCTGGCATGGATCGATCGCGAATGGAGCACCTCAGCGCTCGGACCCGCGCACACCGGATGGGACTGGTTCTCGATCCAGCTCTCGGACGGAAGGGAGCTCATGTTCTTCGAGCTGCGGAGAGAGGACGGAACGAGGGATCCGCTGAACCACGGATCGCTGGTGGCCCCGGACGGCACTCGCGAGCCGCTGAATGCCCACCAGGTCGAGATCGAAGCGTTGGGAAGTTGGGAAAGCCCCCTGGACGGAGCGCGATACCCCTCCGGCTGGCGACTCAGGGTGCCGCACCGCGGAATCGACCTCGAGATCACACCGAAGCTGCGGAACCAGGAGATGAACCTCGCCTTCCGCTACTGGGAGGGCACGGTGTGGGTGGAGGGCCTCGGAGTCGAGGGCGATGTGGTGGGAGATGGATACGTCGAGCTCACGGGGTACGAGATGGACCCTCCGGACGAGCGACCCACTCGTGGAGCGCCGCCATCTCCTCGCGAGTAATTCGATGCCCACCCGGATGATCCACCTCGTGAACGTTCGCTCCCACCCTGCGGAGTCGGTCCCTCCCCACCTCAGCCAACGAGAAGGGAATGTTCGGGTCGCGAAGTCCGTGCCCCCAGAAGACCGGCAGTCCGCCCGCACTCCTCTCCGAGATCTCGACGCGCTCGGACTCCACGAGGAATCCCGAAAGATTCACGACGCCGTCGAGCCGATCGGGTCGAGTGAGCGCCCAGGCCAGGCTGGTGGTTCCTCCCTGCGAGAATCCTCCCAGGTATCTCTGCCCAAACTCGAACACAGCGTCGGCCTCCAGCTTCGCCATGAATTGGTCGAGCAGAATGAGGCTCGCCTCGAGCGTATCGTCGACGACCCGAGCCCCGGAGACGTACCTGTACCAGGCCCAACCCGGGCCATAGCCCCAGGGACGCCCCTCGAACGGCGCACGGGGCGTCACGACCACCACCCCTTCCGGTAGCAGGCGGATCAAACCGGCGAGGTCCCTCTCGTCGCCCCCGCGCCCGTGCAGCAGGACGAGCAGGGGAGCCCCCGACCCCATGCCCTCTGGCCGATGGATCTGATACTCGAGGGGTTGGAGGTCGTCCGGATCCAGATTCATCACCGCGATTCCCCCTTTATCGTCGAGGTTGCAGGTCCCTCCGGGCACCCCTGAACCCCTCTGGGGGCCAGGGGGTTTCGAAGCCTCCCCCCGGCGGCTCACAGCGGCTGCAGACGGGAAGTCGCGCCGCCGCAGTGCCGGACCCTCACTTGCCTCCCAGGGTAATCGACGACCGGCTTGGCGGTGGACCCGCCCGCCGAGGAAGTCTTGCTCCCAACCCCCGAATCGGAGATCTAGATGGCCCGTACGCCCTCGACCATGCTGCCGCTTGGAACCCAGGCCCCGGACTTCTCCCTCCCCGCCCCCGCAGGGGAGATCGTCTCCCTGTCGGACTACCGGGACGCCCCGGCCCTTGTCGTCGCATTCCTCTGCAATCACTGCCCCTTCGTGAAACACATCCGTGACGGCCTGGCTCGCTTCGGAGCCGATTGCGACGATCTGGGCGTGGGAATGGTGGCGATCAGCTCGAACGACGTCGAGAAGTACCCGGCCGACTCCCCCGCGGAGATGGCCCGAGAGGCGAAATCGGCCGGCTACACCTTTCCCTACCTCTATGACGAAAGCCAGGAAGTGGCCAAGGCCTATCGGGCAGCCTGCACGCCCGACTTCTTTCTCTTCAACCGGGAGCGGAAGCTGGTGTACCGAGGGCAGTTCGACGGAAGCCGCCCCGGAAACGACCTGCCCGTTACCGGAGAGGATCTCCGAAGCGCGCTCGACGCCCTGCTGGCCGGAAGGCCGATTCCGGAGGACCAGACCCCGAGCGTGGGGTGCAACATCAAGTGGAGGCCCGGAAACGCCCCGGACTACGCCGGGTGATCGCCGGCTGGCCACCCCCGCCGCACCTGACGCATCACCTCGGTTCTTCCAGCAAGAACAAGAAAAAAAACAGGCCGCCGGCGGACTCAAAGTCCACCGACGGCCTGCTTCCGTCATGCCGTCCAGCCTAGCGCGATCGCGTCACGCGGCGTGAACAGCTGCGATCGTTCCGGCTGTTAGAGGCCGAAGCGGCGATCGCCTGCCCATGCTAGGCTGGAGTGGCTACTGGGGCTAGACAAGGGATCACCTCCTTTTTCGGGTCGACATCGGGCTTGACGCCAGCGGGCTCGGGAACCCGCAGTCCGAAGGAGCTTCCCGCTCTGGAGATTCTCCTCCGGCCCAGTCCCTGAGGACGGAATGAAGCTACCGGATCATCCCGGGGGAGTGCAAGCCCTCCCTCGGCATCCCGTATCAGGGTCCGTGGGTCACGGGGTAGGCGGAGCGCAGCTCGCTTGCTCGCTCCTCGAGCTCGGCCCGGGCAATCTGTGCGCTCTGCTCCATTCGGCCCAGGCCTCGAAGCGCCTGTTCGGCGAGCTCACGGTCACTCGACGACCCATCGAACCCGAGGGCCGTGGCCCAACCGACGAGCCGAGTCTCCCACTCACGGGCGATCCTGGCTTCCTCGGGATCGGGCAGGGCGATCTCGCGCTCATCGGCCACGTCGACCGGGGTCCGCCCCTCGCGCTCCCACTCTTCCTGACGCTCCTCCCACCGATCGGAAGCCCGCAGGTCCGAGGCGACCCGGGACACCAGACGGGAGCGCGCCTCGTCGAAGGGGACCGTCCGCCTCTCCTCCAGGAGAAGTACGTGAAACCCGTACTCGGTCTCGACGACTTCGCTCATCTCCCCCTCTTCAAGCCGGGACGCCGCCTCCCAGAATCCGCCGACCCAGGTGCCCTCCCTTCCGGGTTCCAGCAAGCCGCCTCGTTGAGCGGCTCCGGGCTCCTCTGAAAACTCCCCGGCGACCTCCCCGAAGGCCTCGCCGGCTCGGGCCCGTTCCAGCGCTTCTCCTGCTCTCGACTCCGCCTCGGTCCGATGCTCATCGGACCGCCAGCGCTCGGAGAGAATCACGAGGTGTCGCACGACGAGCTCGGATTCGGGCGCATCCTCGTAGAGAACCCGGAGCGAATCCTCGCCGATTCCGGCCGCCTCCAACGCCAACTCCTCCCGGAGCAACTCGACCCTGCCCTCGTTTCTCCAGCGGTCGAGCACGACGGCGCCGAGCCGCTCGGGCTCGTCCCGAACCACTGCGATCCCCACCGAGGTGATGAGGACCAGCTGGTCGAGCTGACGTTCCGAGAGGCCGGTCAGGTCGCCCTGTCGGAAGCCGACGTCTCCGACGGTGAGCACGTGATCCTCACCGCATCCCCCCAACGTGAGTCCGAGCAGAGCCAGAAGAATCCTATGACGCGCGACGAGACGGACGTCCGGCCGACCGATGCCGGCCGGGCCGCTAAGTGACATCGTCGATGGACTCTCCCGCCAGGTGCATCCACGTTTCCACCACGGTGTCCGGATTCAGGGACACGCTATCGATCCCCCGCTCGAGCAGCCAGCGGGCCAGATCCGGATGGTCAGATGGTCCCTGGCCGCAGATTCCGACGTACTTTCCCCGCTTCTTGCACGCATGGATCGCCATCTCGAGGAGCGCCTTGACGGCCGGGTCCCTTTCGTCGAAGAGGTGGGCAATCAGGCCGGAGTCGCGATCGATACCCAGGGTGAGCTGAGTGAGGTCGTTCGATCCGATCGAGAAGCCGTCGAAGTACTCGAGAAACTCGTCGGCCAGGAGGGCATTCGACGGCAGCTCGCACATCATGATCAGGCGAAGCCCCTTCTCGCCCTTCCGAAGCCCCTGATCCTCCAGCAATTCCGTGACCTGCCGAGCTTCGTCGAGGGTCCGAAGGAAGGGCACCATGATCTCGACATTCTCCAGCCCCATCTCCTCGCGCACCCTCCGCAGCGCTCTGACCTCGAGCTCGAAGCAGTCCCGGAATTCTCTGGAGATGTAGCGGGAGGCTCCCCGAAAGCCGAGCATGGGGTTCTCCTCCCCGGGCTCGTACTCACTTCCGCCCACGAGATTCGCGTACTCGTTCGACTTGAAGTCCGAGAGCCGGACGATTACGGGCTCCGGCGCAAAGGCGGCCGCGATGGTTGCGATCCCCTCCGCCAGCTTTTCCACGTAGAACGTGACCGGGTCGGGATAGCCCGCAGCCAGCTCGGAGATCGTTTCCCTGAGTTCATCGGAGAGCGAATCGAAATTGATGAGAGCCTTCGGGTGCACGCCAATGGCCCGGTTGATGATGAACTCCAGTCGGGCCAATCCCACGCCCTCGTGGGGGATGCTGGCGAAATCGAAGGCGCGGTCGGGGTTTCCTACGTTCATCATCACCTTCACGGGGATCTTGGGCATCTTCTCGAGCCTGAACTCCTTGTGTTCAAAGTCCAGCTCCCCTTCGTAGACGAACCCCGTATCCCCCTCCGCGCACGAGACGGTCACTCCCGCGCCGTCTCGAATGATCTCCGTCGCACCGCTGCACCCGACCACGGCGGGGATGCCCAACTCTCGGGCGATGATTGCCGCATGGCATGTACGCCCCCCCCGGTTGGTCACGATCGCCGCGGCTCGCTTCATCACGGGCTCCCAGTCCGGATCCGTCATGTCCGTCACCAACACGTCTCCCGCCTGAACCCGCTTCATCTCGGAGATGTCGAAGACCACCTTCGCCCGCCCCACTCCGATGCGCTGACCCACGGCCCGACCTTCAGCGAGCACTCGACCCTGGGCTTTGAGGGTGTAGCGTTCCACCGACCGCCCGGACCTGCTCTTGACGGTCTCGGGTCGGGCCTGGAGGATGTAGATTTGACCGTCTTCGCCGTCCTTTCCCCACTCGATGTCCATGGGACGGCCGTAGTGCTCTTCGATCGTGACCGCCTGGCGGGCGAGCTCCTCGATCTCCTCGTCAGACATGCAGAAACCAGTCCGATCGGCTTCCGATACCTCCACGATCCGCACCGTCGTGTCCGAAGGGGCCCCCTCCGCATAGATCATCTTCTCGAGCTTCGTCCCGAGGCGCTTCCTGAGGATCGCGTGCTTCCCCTGGGCCAGGGACCGCTTGTAGACGGTGAATTCGTCCGGGTTGACGGCTCCCTGTACAAGGAGCTCACCGAGCCCGTACGAGGCCGTGATGAAGACGACGTCGCGGAAACCGGACTCGGTGTCGAGCGTGAACACGACGCCGCTCGTGCCCCGATCGGACCGCACCATTCGCTGAACTCCGGCCGAGAGCGCGACCCCCTCGTGCTCGAATCCGTGGTGCACCCGGTAGGAGATCGCACGGTCGTTGAAGAGCGAGGCGAAGACGTGCCGCACGGCACGGAGGACCCCATCGATCCCACGAACGTTGAGGAGGGTCTCCTGCTGACCCGCGAAGGAGGCGTCGGGCAGGTCCTCTGCCGTGGCCGAGGAACGCACGGCCACGGAGGGGGGTCTCCCATTTCCCCGCATCTTCCCGTAGGCCTCCCGGATTTCCTCTTCAAGCCGCCGAGGCAGTGGGGTGGAGACCACCCATTGCCGGATCCGCCGACCCGCCTCCGCAAGTTCCTCCACATCGTCCGGATTCAGCTCGGTGAGGGTGCGGTTGATGCGGTCGGTCAGTCCACCCCCTTCGAGGAAGTCGCGATAGGCTTCCGCGGTGGTGGCGAAGCCGCCCGGAACACTGACCCCGGCATCGGCGAGATGCCCGATCATCTCGCCCAGGGAGGCATTCTTTCCTCCCACGACCCCGACGTCCTCCGCTCCGACTGACGCCAGATCCACCACATATGCGCCCAACCCGTCCCTCTCCGTACTTTGAGAGGTGGAAGGAGCCGAGCGAGAAGGAACCTGTGGGGGAGCCTCGCGTTCTTTCATGGAAGAGTCTCTCTGGGAATCGGCTCGATTGGCCAGGTTGGGTACCCGGGGTGCCCCCGGCTTACTTGACTTTATCGGGAGATAAGATGTGAACGCACCCACGGACAGGAAACCACGTACCGTCTTCTTCCTCTCGGATCAGACGGGAATCACCGCGGAAACGCTCGGGCGCAGCCTGCTCACCCAGTTCGATGATACCGAGTTTCGTCCGATAACGGTGCCATTCATCGACACGATTGACAAGGCCCGGGAGGTGGCCGAGCGAATCAATGAGACCGCCCGGAAGGAAGGGCGCCGCGCCCTGGTCTTCAGTACGCTCGTGGCCGATGAGATTCGTGGGCTCATCGAGGAGGCCGACTGCACCCACATGGACTTCTTCGACACCTTCATCGGCCCGCTCGAGCGTGAGCTCAAGACTCGATCCTCCCACGCGGCAGGGCGCGCGCACGGGATGCACAACCCCGACAATTACTCTCGTCGGATCGACGCCATGAACTTCGCACTCGCCAACGACGACGGGGTGACCTCACGAAACTACGGCCAGTCCGAGGTGATCCTGGTCGGTGTCTCCCGGTCGGGCAAGACGCCGACCTGTCTCTACCTGGCCCTGCATTACGGGATCTACGCGGCGAACTGCCCCCTCACGGAAGACGACCTCGAGGACGGCAAGCTCCCACCGGCCCTGGAGGAGCACAAGCACAAGATCTTCGGGCTCACGATCGATCCCGCTCGCCTCCAGGGGATCCGGAACGAGCGCCGGCCCAACAGCCGCTATTCGTCCACGCGACAGGTGCTCTACGAAGTCAAGGAGACCGAAGCCCTTTTCCGCCGGTACGGGATCCCCTTCGTGAATACGACCCAGACCTCTGTCGAGGAGATTGCCGCCACCGTACTCCACGGCACCGGGCTGGAACGCCACATTCGCTGATGCTCAACGCTCGCCCCCACTCCACCCGGAGCTCCGGATGGTCGCAGTCATCGTCACCCTGATTCTCGCCGTGCTTGCCGGATTCGCAGCGCACTGGATCATCTTCCGGGCGCTGGCAAAGGCCGCAGCACGGGACGGAGCAACGCTCGAACCCGCGCTTGCGGAACATATCCGCCGGCCGTCTCGCGTTGTCATCCCGATCTTCTTCGCATCGGTGGCTCTCTCGGCCGCATCCGCGGAGGTGCCGGGCACGGAGCTCCTGGTGCGCGTCTTCTCGATCCTCCTGATCCTCGGGGTCGCTTGGCTCCTTCTGTCACTCACCGGGGTCGTCCAGGATGTGATTCTCAGCCGCCACCGAATCGACGTTGCCGACAATCTCGCGGCCCGGAAGGTCCACACACAGGTCGACCTGATCCGAAAGATCGTGATCGTGATCGTCGTTGTGGTGTCCGGAGCGCTCGTGCTGATGAGCTTCGAGCCCTTCCGGGTGGTTGGAACCGGGCTCCTCGCTTCGGCTGGAATTGCGGGACTTGTCCTGGGACTCGCCGCACAGAAGACGCTCGGAAACCTGCTTGCGGGCTTCCAGATCGCGCTCACGCAGCCGATTCGCCTGGACGACGTGGTGGTCGTCGAGGGGGAATGGGGCAAGATCGAGGACATCACGCTCACATACGTCGTGGTGCGCATCTGGGACCTGCGCCGACTCATCCTTCCGATCAGCTACTTCATCGAGTCACCCTTCCAGAACTGGACCCGCACATCCGCAACCGTCCTCGGAACGGTCTTCCTCCACGTCGACTATACCGTCCCGGTCGAAGATGTGAGAACTGAGCTCCGGCGGCTCCTCGAGGGGAGCGAGGAGTGGGATCGGGACGTCTGCGTCCTCCACGTTACCGAAGCCGGCGACCGCACGGTCGAGCTCAGGGCTCTGATGAGCGCGGCAGACTCCGGTTTGGCCTGGGAACTCCGCTGCAAGGTGCGGGAGGGCCTCCTCGAGTACCTGAGGCGAGAGCACCCCGAGGGGCTCCCCCGGGTGCGGGCGGAGATGAGGGGCGATCCGGGGGGTAGAGCTCAGGCCTGAAGCCGCTCCGCGAGGAAGTCCGCCTCCAGGCTCACCGCGCGTTCGAACCAGTCCCCCGCATAGAGCTCGAAGTGGCCGATGGGCCACTCCTCGAGCCGACAGTCCGGGATTCTCGCCGCCGCACGCCGCACTCCGCGAATCGGGATGATCCGGTCGTCCCGGGCGGCGATGATGAGTGTGGGGACCGTGACCTGCCGCACGATGGAAATCGGACGATACGTCAGGATCGAGAGGAAGACGCGCGCGGGAAGGCGGCCGGGACCCTGCGCACCTGCGGGCACAAGGCTCTCATACCCTTCGTAGGACTCGCCGCCCGGAAGAACCGCGAGGCCCCTCGGCCGCGCGACAGGAGTGGTGAGCGGGGACGCTCCGACCCGCCCCGCCACGGTATCGAGCAGACCAAGTGCGATGGCGGGCACGTGGTACCGGAGCGGAAACGCCAGAGCGCTCGAGATCCCACTCACGAAGGGAATCTGCGAGACGATCGCCCGGATCCGCGCCCCCTCCTCCGCTCCCAAGACGAGAACGTGTCCACCGGAGAACGAGGTGCCCCACAGCGCAACGCGGCCACCGTCCACCCTGGGCTCTGACCGCACCCAGCGCAGGGCTGCCCGGTAGTCCTCGAGCTGTCGGGAAGGCACCACGAGGTTTCGGGGCTCCCCCGGGCTCTCGCCGAGATGTCGATAGTCGAAGACGAGCACCGCTAGACCACGATCCGCAAAGCGCAGGGCGAAACGATCCAGTCCGAAGCTTCGCTGGGCTCCCAGCCCGTGCGCCATGACCACCACAGGAGCGGGCCGAGTGGCCGGCGGCAGATACAGGTCACCGACACATTCCCCACCCTCGCCCTCCCGGTCGGAGCAGGGAAATCGCACCTTGCTGCACGGGACGGTCACGGGGCGCGGGCACCGTAGCGCGGAAGTCCCTTAATCGTCCGCACCACCGCCTTTTCGATCTCGACGGCAATGAAGACCAGGGTGCCGGCGCCCAGGACCCCGAGCCAGTGAATCCCGCCCAGAGGGGCGGTGCCGAACCATACCTGGAAGGGTGGAGCGTAGGTGAACACGGCCTGAAAGCAGATCAGGGCCGCCACCGCGACCAGGACCGCCCGATTGGACAGCAAGCGTTGGACACCGAAGGCGGGGCCCATGATGAACCGCGAATTGAAAAGATAGAAGAGCTGACCCGCGACCAGGACGTTCACCGCGACGGTGCGAGCCACCTCCACCTCGGTCCCACCAGCGAGCTCCCGGAAGAAGAGGAGCTGCGACATCGCAGCGACGATCGCGGCGACGAATGCGATCCGCCAGAGGAGGTATCCCGAGAGGATCGGATAATCTCGAGGGCGGGGCGATCGGTCCATGATCCCCTTCTCGGCCGGTTCGAAGGCCAGGGAGAGCGCGAGAGTGACCGCCGTGATCATGTTCACCCAGAGGATCTGGACCGGTGTGATGGGAAGCTCGGCGAAGGCGAAGAGGACCGCGGACATGACGATGAGCGCCTCCGCCCCGTTCGTGGGCAGGATGAAGAGGATCGTCTTCCTCAGGTTGTCGTAGACCGTCCTCCCCTCGCGAACCGCGTTCTGGATCGATGCGAAGTTGTCGTCCGCGAGAACCATCTCCGCCGCATTCTTCGCCGCCTCACTGCCCTTGATCCCCATCGCAACTCCGATGTCCGCCCGCTTGAGGGCCGGGGCGTCGTTCACGCCATCCCCCGTCATCGCGATCACTTCCCCCCGCTCCTGGAGGGCCTTGACGAGCCGCAGCTTGTGATCTGGTGACGTCCGAGCGAAAACATCGCAGCGCTGGGCGAGCTCGACCAGCTCCTCATCGGACGTCTCGTCCAACTCCTTGCCGGTGACGACGTGCTCTCCGTCCCCGATGGCCAGCTCGGCGGCAATGTTCGCTGCGGTGAGGGCGTGGTCTCCGGTGATCATCTTCACCCGGATCCCGGCCCGCTTGCACGCGGCCACGGCCTCCAGGACCTCCGGCCTGGGGGGATCCAGGAGGCCCACGATGCCCAGAAAGACGAAGCCGTTCTCCACCGATCCCAGTCCAAGCTCCTCATCCGGGGGGACGTCTTCCCTGATCGCCACCGCCAGGATCCGGAAGCCCTCTCCGGCCACGCGTTCCGCCACCTCTTGCCAGCGATCGGGATCGAGCTCCGCGTCCCCCGTCTCGGACCTCTCCTGACCGCACATCCCCAGGATGCGCTCAGGCGCCCCCTTCACCAGAATCGCACGCCCCCCGTCGGGACCTTCGTTCAGCGTGGCCATGAACTGGTTCTCGGACTCGAACGGGATCACGTCCAGCCGGGAGTGCTCCTCCTGGACGGCCTTCAGGTCCAGGCCCCCCTTTTCTGCGAAGACGACCACGGCGCCCTCGGTCGGGTCGCCCTGGAGAACGCGCTCCCCGCTCTCCTCGTCCTCGCCGAGCTCGGCGTCGCTGCAGAGGTACCCGGTTCGTGCGAGCTGCTCGAGCACCGGATGCTCCTCGAATGTCACCCGCATTCCATTCACGCGGATCTCCCCCTCCACGGCGTAGCCGGAGCCGGTGACCTCATACTCCTGGTCGGCGGTCACCGCGCGGCCGACCATCATCTCGTTCCTCGTGAGCGTCCCCGTCTTGTCGGAACAAATCACAGTTACCGACCCCAGCGTCTCCACAGCTGGCAGGTTTCGGACGATGGCGTTCCGCTGAGCCATGTGTTGGACGCCGAGGGCGAGCGTGATCGTCATGATCGCGGGAAGCCCTTCGGGAATGGCCGCCACCACGAAGCTGACCACGATCAGGAATAGCTCCGCCACGGTGTAGTCCCGGAGCAGCGCCCCGAAGGTGAAGAGCGCGGCGGAGAAGATGAGGATCGCCACCGAGAGCCACTTCCCGAAGGCAGAGATCTTCTCGAGCAGAGGAGTGGTTACCTTCTGCACCCCGGCGACGAGTTCCCCGATTCGGCCGATCTCGGTCACCCGCCCGGTGGCGACGACCACGCCCCGGATCCGGCCGCTCGTCACGACCGTCCCCGAATAGGCCATGCATTTCCGGTCCCCCAGGAGCGTTTCCGGGGCGACCGGGTCCGTGCTCTTTGCGACCGGCGTGGATTCTCCGGTCAACGCCGCCTCCTCCGCCCTCGCATTCCGGGTCAAGAAGAGGCGGAGATCCGCGGGAACCCCGTCCCCGCTCTCCAGCAAGACCACGTCCCCCGGAACCAGCTCCTCGGCGGACAGCGTTCTCCGGCTCCCATCCCGCAGCACTGCGGCCTCGAGGGCGAGCATCTTCCGGATGTTCTCGAGCGCCTCTTCCGCCTTGCCCTCCTGAACGAAACCGACGACGGCATTGACCAGCACCACCGCGAGGATGACCCCAGTGTCGATCCATTCCCCAAGGAAGGCGGTGAACACGGAAGCCACGAGCAGCACATAGATGAGCACGTTGTGGAACTGCCGAAGGAACCTCATGAGGGCGCTCTCACCCTCCTCGCGAGGCAGCTCATTGCGACCGTATCGCTCCAGGCGCTCGCTCACCTCCGAGTCGCTCAGCCCCACCTCCAGATCGACCGAAAGGCTTCGAGCCACGTCCTCCGTGGACAGCGCGTGCCAGTCCTTCTCTTTCAGCTCCACTGCAGAAGCTCGTTCCATGGACGTCGCCTTTCTCTGCTGAATGCGATCCACCTCTCGCGGATCTTCCCGGGGAGAACGTGGGTAGCTCGCCGAAGCGTAACCTGTCGCCGACTTTCCCCGCCCGCCCCCTCCCCATCGAAACGAATGCCCCGTCGGCTACTCGTGATCCTGGGATACTTTTCCCTCGACGGAAAGCTCCGCTACTACCTGCAGGGCCGCGCTCTCGACAGCCTTTCGGTGGGCGCGGTGATGGGGGTCACCTCGCTCACCAACTTCGGCCCCACCCGTGACGATTCGGGCACTGCCCTCGGCCTGGGATTCGCGTTGGAGCGCCAGTGGCTCCTGGGATTCGACGAGCGCTTCGCGGCGACTCTCGGCGTCGGTGGCAAGCGCCTCTTCTTCTTCGACCGGATCTCGGGCGCCAGCGCCGGGCTTCCTTCCATTCGACTGTCCATCGGATGGGCATTCTGACCGCCACCGCCTTGACCCACCGATGGGACCTTCCATCGGCCGCTCACAGGAGAAGGGCGCCGACGAGCAAGGTGAAGGCCAGGAGGAGGGCGCCGAGGAGAGGGCCGCGCATCAGGTAGAGATCCCTTTCGGCGAGCCACGCCGCATACTCGTGACTCTCGCGCTGGACGTTCCGAACTTTTTCCACCATATCCTCGCCGAAGGAGAGGAAGGCTTCTTGCGGCAACCTCCGGGTGCGTGACCATGCCCACTCGAAGAGGACCACCAGGTCCCCGGCCGGGACCCGGAACCTCGTGAGCGCCCCCAGTCGTTCGGGAGCGCTCCACACGAGCCAGGCCAGCGCCCCGGCAAGGAGCACGGGCCCGGCAGCCTCCGCCAAGCCAACCCGAAGCGGAGGCAGGACCAGTGCCTCGGGAGGAACATAAGCGAGAGGCAGCCACAGGCTCGCGGCCAACCCAACAGCCGACACGGCCAACCAGGGTACGGCGAGACCCAGAGCTCCCCCCTCGTCCGTGTGCCCTCCCATGCGCCGCTCCAGGAGCACGAGGAATCTCGCCATGAGGAGGGTGGTTCCCGCGGCAGCGAGCAAGAGGAGTGGATCCAGCACCGCGTACCAGGTTCCTCCCAACTCCTCGATAACGGCTTTCACGACCGCTTTGGCGCGCGCTCCGCCCGTGAAGGGCGCTCCGGCGAGAGCGAGCGCGGGAAGGGCGGCGATGAAAAGGAAACTCCACTTCGGTTGGCTCGTCCCCAACCGCTCCGCGACCCCCACGGAGAGGAAGAGGGCGCCCTTCGCCATCCCATGGTGCAACACGTAGAATACGACTCCGGCCAGGGCCAGCACGGCGACCCCGGGGTCCAGGAGGATGGCCCCTACACCCAAGGCAACGTATCCCATCTGGCTGATGCTCGAATAGGCCAGGACGGTCTTCGCATCGCCTTGTGCCAGGCCCGCGACGACCCCATAGAAGGCCGCGCCGACCCCGATGACCATGAGCGCTGTGCCGAGTAGCGGATAGGCCGACTCGGTCGGGAGATACCTCAGCCATCCCAGGACTCCCGCCTTGATCATCACCCCGCTCAGGAGGGCGCTCGCCGCCGTGGGAGCCACGGGATGGGCCAGGGGCAGCCAGAGGTGGAGGGGCGTCAGCCCCGCCTTGACCCCGAAGCCCAACACGAGAAGGAGCACCGCGACGCCGCCCATTCCTCCGCCCACCGCCTCCGTCCCCCCCCCCAGGAGAAGCCAGGTCGCCTCCAGTTCGAGCCCGAAGAGGGGCACGCCCCCAGACGCCACGCCGAGGATGAAGAGTCCGGAGAGGAGCCCCATCTCACCGATGATCGCCATGACGATGTAGACCCTCCCAGCACGGAGGGCCTCGCCGGTCCGCGTGTGCACGACGAGCCCGTAGGCGGCGAAGGTCATCGTTGCGAAGCAGAGGTAGAACGCAAGAATGTCGGCCGCCACCACAAGTCCCAGATTCCCCGCCATGGTCAACAGGAAGAACCCGAAGAAGGCCTCCCTGCGGGCATCCTGCGCGTGGTATCGTTCCGCATACCACGCGGCAGCGGTCCAGAGGGCTGCGGTAAGGAGCAGAAAGGCTCGGCCGACGGCGTCCAGCGCGAGGTGAACCCCGGTGAAGACGGCCGGCAGCACGAGGGCGGTTCCCTCAGCGCCGGGCGTCAGAGCCAGAGCCAACGCCGGAAGGGGAGCGAGCGCAGCGAGCCGTGGAAGCGCGCGCCGCAAGCGGCGGAGCGGCCAGGTCACGGCGAGGAGACCGGGCAGCCCGGGCGTAAGGAGGAGGACGAACTCCAGAGTCGACATCAGAGGTGTCCCCTTTCCACGAGCAGGAGGGTCCACCCCAAAGGACTCCATTCACTTCCCGCGAGGAGGCCGCAACCCAGGGCCAGGAGGGCGGTCGTCACCGCAGGCAGGACCAGTCGCCAGTCCGCCTCCAGGAACGCGCCACGTCCGCTGTCCTTCCACTCCGAGTTTCGGTCGTCGAACCAGGCGGTTCGGACGATGGGCAGAAAGTAGGCCGCGTTGAGGAGACTGCTCGCGAGCAGCACCGGCACCACCCACGGGAGGTCGCTGCCCAGACCTCCGATTCCGAGGTACCACTTGCTGATGAAGCCCGCCATCGGGGGAAGTCCGACCATCCCCAGCGCCGCAATCGAAAAGGCGCCCATGGTGAGCGGCAATCGGCGTCCGACCCCTCCCATATCGCTCACCCGTTTCACCCCCAGCACCTCCGAGAGGACCCCGGCGCAGAAGAAGAGGGTGATCTTCATGATCCCCTGGTGCACCAGGTGGACGAGTCCTCCGATGTGCGAGGCCGGCAGGAGGAGAGCGACGCCGAGGGCCACGTACGAAAGCTGGCTGACCGTGCTGAACGCCAGCCTCCGTTTCAGGTCGTCCTGATTCAAGGCGCGGACGGAACCGTAGATGATGGTGAAGCCAGCCCCCATCGCAACCACGATCGCCACCCCCATCTCCGTCGCCAACTCGATTCCGAAAATCGAGTGAAGGAGCCGCACGACTCCGAACGCACCCGCCTTGACCACGGCCACCGCGTGGAGGAGAGCGCTCACCGGAGCCGGTGCGACCATCGCCGTTGGGAGCCAGCCGTGCAGGGGGACCAATGCGGCCTTCACGGCGAGGCCGCCGAGGAGGAGAAAGAAGATGACCAGGTAGCGGACCGGGGCCCCCGCCACAGCCTCGGGGTCGAGGGCACCTCCCGGCACGAAGTCGAGGGTCCCGGCCTCCGCGAAGAGGGCAACCGCCCCGACGACCAGGACTGTGCCAGCGGTGAGCGTGTAGATGAGATACAGGCGACCCGCCCGGATAGCCTCCGGGCTGCCCCGGTGCACGATGAGCGGATAGGTGGCCCAGGTCAGCGCCTCGTAGAAGATGACGAAGGTGAAGAGGTCTCCCGCCATCGCAAGGCCCGTGGTCGCCGTCACGCACAGGCTGAAGAAAGAGAAGAAACGGGTGCGGTGCGGAGAACCCTCGAGATAACCCACCGCGTACACGGTGGTCACCAACCAGAGGCTGGCAGAGAGGGTAACGAAGAGGAGGGCGAGGCCGTCACCCACGAGGCTGAACGCGATCCCCGGGAGGACCTCGATTCGCCACTCGTAGCTCAAGCCCATCGCCACCCCCTGGAGCATGAGGATGACGAGCACGAACTTCGCGATGGCTCCCGCCATGTTCAGGCCGGTCCGGAGCCCATGCTGGTCCTCCCTCAGGAACATGATCCAGATCCCGGGGACGAACGAGCTGAGGACCACGAGAAGGGGCAGCAGGGCCCAGTCCAGGATCGGAATCACGACCGTCTTCTCCGCCTCACCATGGGGCCGCGCCCCCGACGTCCAGGAGGTCGAGGATCTCCACCGCCCGGAAACCCAGAGCGACGGCGGTCAGCGCCAACGCCATCGCAGTCCACTCCATGCGGCGCGGAACGGACCGAAAGGCCGTGGGAGTCTCCCTGACCTCCAGCGCATACCGCATGACAAGGAGGACGTAGGCGATGGTCAGCAGACCCCCGAGCGCGATGATTCCCGCCCAGAGCCACCGGTCGGTCGCGAGCGCGGCGCTCAGCATCAACCACTTGGCCACGAATCCCCCCGACGGAGGGAGACCCGCCAGGCTCAACCCCCCCAGCCCGAAGGCCAAGAACGACATCGGGAGCCGGTGGGCGATCCCGGAGATCGAAGGGAGGGAGTCGTCGGCCACCGCGTAGGTCATGGTCCCCGCAGCGAGAAACATCGCCGCCTTCGCAAAGGCGTGGGAAACGGCGTGGTAGATCCCTCCTCCCCATGCGTCGACCCGCCATCCCATCTCTCCCTCCTGGGCCACGCCCCCGGCCACTTCCGGCAGGAGGGGAAACATGATGAACAGGTATCCGATCTGGGCCACGGTCGAGTAAGCGATCAACCGTTTGAGGCTGAGCTGCCTGAGAGCGAGAAGCGACCCCCACACCACCGCGCCGGCGCCGAGCGCGCCGAGGAAAAGGAGTGCCCCCTCACCCGCACCGACTAGCCCCACGCCGTATACGTGCAGCCAGAGTCGAACGATGATGTAGAAGGAGGCCTTCACGACCAGCGCCGACAGAAGGGCGCTCCCGGGGGCCGGCGCCGCAGAGTGTGCCGGCGGAAGCCATGCGTGGAGGGGAAAGAGAGCCGTCTTTGCCGCGAGTCCCACAGTCATCGCCCCCAGAGCGACGGCGGGGACAACACCGGTAGGTCCCGCGGCGGCCAACCCCTCGAGGGAGAGCGTCCCGTACGCGGTGTAGAGGAGGGCCACCCCGAGGAGAAAGAGCATCGAGCCGACCAGAGACACAAGAAGGTAGCGCATGCCCGCGAGGGTGGCCTTGGCAGTGACGGCAAGAGTGACCACGGCCGCCGCGGAGAGGCCCAGGATCTCGAGGTTCACATAGAGGTTGAAAAGATCCCCGGAGAGAAACACTCCATTGAGCGAGGTCCAGAGGAGGAGCCAGACTGGCGTGAAGAATCGGGCCGCACGGCCTCCGGGCGCCACGTCCATTCCGGGATCGTCGACGTCCCCGAAGTAGGCGGTGGCGTAGAGGCTCACGGCCGAACCTACCCCTGCGGTCGTGAGGAGCATGATGACTGCGAGGCCGTCCGCCAGAAGTTCGATGCCCAGGGGTGCCCCCCATCCACCCAGCAAGTGGCGTCCCGGACCCTCCAGAGCCACGATCCGCGTCAATCCGAGACCGGCGAGCAGAGATGAAGCAGCCGCGACCGCGAGACCCAGTTGGGTGAACAAGCGACCTCTCACGAGGGTGAGGATCGCACCCAGGAGGGGACCCGCCACCGCTGCAGTGCTCCAGAGCGCGACGTCGGTCATTCCATCTCCCGCCGGATCTCCGAGGCGGCGGTCGGGTGGTCCACGGGATCCCCTGCCTCCTCCTCCAGATACGGTCGACCCGTGCGAACCGCCACGCGGAGCGCCACGCCGAGGGCGAGGGCAGTCGCGCTGAGCGCAACCACGATCCCCGTGAGGACCATCGCCTGCGGGACCGGGTCGGCTTCCCCACCCGGCAGACGGGGCGGGGCCGCGATGAGGATCAGGAAGATCCCACTCCCCATGAGGTTGATGCCCAGGATCTTCCAGAAGAGATGAGCCCGGGTCACGAACCCTCGAAACCCCAGCATCGACACGCCGGCGCCCGTGACGAGGTAGATGAGATCTGTGCTCATCACTCCTCCTCCGCCCCCCGGATGAAGGCTCCGTCGGGCGAGATGACCCGTCCAAGCGGATCTCCCGTTGGATCCAGAACCCGGAGTCCCGGGTCGTCTTCGGGAATCGCGGGCACGTCCACGAAGAGCTCGACCAGAATCACAGCGATAGAAACGGTGAGCGCACCCTCCACGAGCAGAATCAGGCCGTACTCCGCACCGGGCGGATAGTCGAGAAAGAGGCCGGTCCAGAACAAGGAGACGAGGCCCACGACCGTGAACACCACGAGAGCGAGAACCCCGAGTGCCCGTGTGAATGGCGCTGCAGAGGTCACGGGACGCATGAACCCCGCAGCCACGAGCAGCACCCCGGCTCCTGCCGCCAACGCACCCGCCTGGAAGGCTCCCCCGGTGGCGTACGCTCCGGTCCAGGTCAGGTAGACCGCCGTGAGCCCGGCGAGGGGCACGACCAACCGGGAAAGGGCCCCGAGGATTGGCTCGTCGCCCAGATCGGCGGGATTTCTGGCGAACTCCCGGCTGCCTCGGTCCAGGGACCAGACCCCCACCATCGCGGCCACGAGGACTACGATCTCGAGGAGGGTGTCGTAGGCGCGGAAATTGAGCAGGACGGCGGTGATCGGGTTCGAGACGCCGGCATCCTCGAGCGCCGCATCGACGAGAACTGGAAGGATCGGATCGCGTGCGGGGAGGGTCACCAGCACCCACGCCAGCCCACCTGCAATGAGCCCCCACACTCCGTAGCTCGCCAGGGCAGCGGCGGGCGACACCTCGTCCACCCGGTCGTCGACCACCGTCAGTCCCGAGCTTTCTTCGTCGGTGCGACCCTCGCCCCTGCGGGCCAACCTCTGATAGGCGTTCAGAAAGAGAGCCCCGGTGACCCCTGCGCCGAGGGCGGCTTCGGCCAGGGCGAGGTCTGCGGCTCCGAGCCGGACCCAGGCGAGCGAGAGGGTCAACCCAAAGGCAATGTAGAGGACCGTGGCCTCGAAGAGGTCACGGGTGTCCAGGAGCCGGTACGCGAGCCCGATCAGAAGGAGGGCCACGACCCCGTCGAGAATCCAGGGAAGCGCGCTCACGGCTCCTCCACCGGGCGCACACCTTGCCGGAGTGACGACCGGGCCAACAGATGACAGACCACGGACGCGGAGGCGAGCACCAGGAGCCAGGTGAGCACGAGCTGAAGCCGCGCGGTCCACGAACCGGCCTGGATCGCGACTCCTGCAACCACCAATCCGAGCCCGAGGTTGTCGGCCTTGGCCACCGCGTGCAGTCGGCAGTAGACATCGGGAAACCGGAGGAGCCCCGCGGTCCCCGCAGCGAAGAAGAACGCGCCTCCCGAGACCAGCAGAACCGTCACGAGGTTCAGAAGCATTGCCCCGGTCGAGGCCGCCGTCATCGAGGTCCGCCGCCGGCGGTGGAGTCCCGGTCTGCCTCCGACTCCTCGTCCAGACCCATGCGGACCCACCCCCGCTTCACAAAGGCGACCGAAACGACTACGGCGAGAAGCGCGAAAACGAGGGCAACGTCCCGGAGGGCCGGCTCGTCCATCCCCTCACTCAGGAGGAGCAGGATTCCGACCCCGGTCGTGCCGAAGAGCTGGGCGGCCACCATCCGGTCCGCGGGCGAGGGCCCGCGCGCGACACGGATCAATCCGGCCGCCACAGTGATCAGCAGGAGCACCGCGACCCCGACGAAGAAATCCGTCATCGCAGCGCGAGTCCGAAGATCTCTCCCACCTTGCGTTCCATCGTATGCAATGTCTCCCGGGACGCGACGTCGGTGGCGAGCAAGTGCACGGTGAGCTCGTCGTCGTGAAGCTCTGCGCTGAAAGTACCGGGAAGGAGGCTGATGACACCGACGAAGAAGACCCGGGGAGGACCTGCGGGAAGCCTCACGGAGTAGCGGATCATCCTTGGGGAGAGGGGAAGGCTCGGCGCGAGGGCGCGTCGGCTCACGTCCAGGCCCCCACGCGCCGACTGGACGAGGAAGTAGGGAAGAAACCGAGCCGCACCCAGCGGACTCACCCTGACCCCCGATGCCCCCCCGAGGCCCAGATGGAGCGCGACCGCCGTGAGAAGTGCGAGCCCACCCGCCAGTCCCGCTCCCGGGCGGAGATCGAACAGGATCCAGCACACGAGGGCAAAGAGGAGCACCCAGAACACACTTAAGCGACGCACGGGCCTCGGTGGTTCGAAGGGAATCTGTCGGGGGACTCGCAGCCGCAAGGTGCAGCCGCAGGGTGGCAAACGCTAGTCGGGGGAACCTTCGATCTCAAGCCTCGTTCTCCTCGATGGGCCTCGCCATCCGTGATGCTTGACCCCTCCAACCCCGCTCCATAGTATATCGGCGGTTCACGGGCCGGCACGGCGAGCGGTGCGAGCCGTCCGGCTTCGAAGTGTCTCTGAATCGGCAGCGCGAATGAAGGACCCCGACGGTCGAAGTCGCACGGAGGTCGAGCCCCCGGTTCGCTTGCGGAAGGAAGTGCCGCCTCTCTCTCCCTGATCCGCCAACGCCCTCGTTCCGGAGCCCCCTGCTCCCCGAGGCCGACGCCGGGTCGAGCGAGACCCGGCCTCTCCCTCCCGTCTCCTGAAAACCTGTCGACTTCCGAGCATCGCTTCCCAGAGGAGCGTTCCGCCGTGGCGTGCGTCCTGCCCGCAATCGACCTGTCCGGTCCAAAGTACCTCACGGAGTGGAATCCATGCGAGCTCTCGTTCGAGACCCGGAGGTCCGGTATCTGGCGATGACGACGTTTCTGGGTGTCCTGGCGGCATTCACTCCGCTGTCGGCCCAGCAGTTCGTGGTGGACGACGCCGCAGTCGTGGAGAGAGGGGCCTGCCAGCTGGAGGGCTGGTGGGGGAAGGAGGAGAGCTGGATCCTCCCGGGTTGCCAGTTCGTGCCAGACATGGAAACGACCGTCGGTCTCGCCTTCTTCGATGGTGGACGGGGATCGAGCACCCTGCACACGGTTTTCGAGGGCAAGGTCCTCGTGCGCGCCGTCGAGGCGCGCTCCTGGGGCTGGGGGATCGTGGTGGGGGCCGCCCTCCCCCTCGAGGACGGCCCACGGCCGGCGGACGGGTACGCGTTCGTGCCTCTCACGACCACTCTCCCTCGAGGAGGCCTCACGCTCCACGCCAACCTCGGCTGGGGCATGGAGCGCGAGTGGTTGGAAGCTCCCGCCGGAGAACCAAATGCGGACCCGACGTCCGAGGACCATCAGGGACTTCTCTGGGGACTTCGGGTCGACGCGGATTTCACTCCGCGAGTCCAACTGATCGGGGAGCTGTTCGGGTTGACGGGAGACGGGGCCCAGGCGCAGGCGGGGCTTCGCACCGAGCTCCTCCCGGACCGCCTGGCCTTTGACTTGAGTTACGGCGAGCACCTTACCGCCGGCGAGCCCGGTTTCGGATTCCAGGTCGGACTGGCCTGGACACCCCCACCGTTCCGCTGAGCGACTCCAGGAGAACAATCATGAGCAAGCAGGAACTGACCGAGGATCTGCGCGATCTCGTCGCGGACCGGAGGTGGGACGAGATCCCGGCGCGTATCGACGGCTGGCCGCACGCAGCGCTGGCCGATTTGCTCATGGAGGTGCCCCCCACCGACCGGATGCTCCTCTTCCGCGCATTCCCCGTCGAAGTGGCCGGTGAGGTCTTCGCGGAGCTCAGCGGCGAGGCGAGAGATCAGCTTCTCGAAGAGCTCACCGACGACGAGACCCGCGAGGTGCTTCGCACGATGGATGTGGACGACCGCACCCATCTGTTGGAGGAGCTGCCCGGAGAGGTGGTGCAGCGTCTCCTGAACTTCCTCTCGGCCGAGGAGCTGGAGGAGGCCCGTACCCTGCTCGGCTACCCCGAGGAGAGCGTCGGGCGACTCATGACGCCCGACTACGTGATGGTCAAACCGGAGTGGACCGTGCGGGATGCGCTGGATCACATCCGCGCCCAGGGGAGGGAGTACGAAACGGTCGACGTGGTCTACATCGTCGAGGAGGATGGAACCCTGATCGACGCAGTGGGCCTGCGACGTCTCCTCATGGCCGCGGAGAGCGCGACCATCCGCGAGCTGGTCCGGGGGCCCGTGATCTACCTGAATGCCACCGACGACCGCGAGGAAGCCGTGCGGGTGATGGCCCGCTACGACCTGAACGTTCTCCCGGTCGTGAACGAGCGGAACATCCTTCTGGGAATCGTGACCGCGGACGACGTGCTGGACGTAGCGGAAGAGGAGGTCACCGAAGACTTCCACAGGATGGCCCCGATCGGGCTGATGAAGGAGTCCTTCCGGGAGGCGGGCATCGCGCTTCTCTGGCGCGCCCGGGTCGGTTGGCTCCTCGTTCTCGTCTTCGTGAACATCTTCTCCGGCGCGGGCATCGAGTACTTCGAGGACACCCTTGCCGCCACCATCTCGCTCGTCTTCTTCCTCCCTCTGCTCATCGACTCGGGGGGCAACGCGGGATCCCAGGCGGCCACGCTCATGGTCCGGGCGCTCGCGACCGGTGAGGTGAAGCTAAGGGACTGGATGCGGTTGTTGGGAAAGGAGATCTTCGTCGCGCTGCTGCTGGGTGTGACCATGGCGGCCGGCGTCGCCATGGTGGCCGCCTACCGAGCTCCGGAGGTGCTCGTCGTGGTCTCGCTGACGATGACGTGCATCGTCCTCGTGGGAAGCCTGATCGGGACCCTGCTCCCCTTTCTTCTGACCCGATTCGGCCTGGATCCGGCAACTGCGTCCGCCCCTTTGATCACTTCGATGGCGGACATCTGTGGAGTATTGATCTACTTCTCGATCGCCACCGCGATCCTGGGGACGTAACCCCACCGAAGGGCGACGGTCACCGGACGGACTGCGCGAGGACGTAGTAGAAGATGTTCACCCCCATCCGGAAGGCTTCCTCTCGGAGCTCCGGAGGGTTCCCGTGCACCTCGGCGTCCTCCCACCCGTCGTGGATGTCCGACTCGTAGGTGTAGTAGACGATCATCCGTCCCTCGTGGAAGATCCCGAATCCCTGCGGGGGGAGCCCGTCGTGCTCGTGGATCTTGGGGAGGCCCTCCGGCAGCGTGTAGAACGTGTTGTAGATCTCGTGGTCATTGGGGATCGGGACCAGATCCTTGTCCGGGAAGACCCGCGCGATCTCCCTTCGGAAATGTTCGTCCAGCCCGTAGCAGTCGTCTGCGTGAATGAATCCCCCGGAGAGGAGGTAGCGCCGGAGGCTGTCGATCTCTTCTTCGGTAAAGCGGAAGTCGCCATGTCCGGTGAGAAAGAGGAAGGGGTAATTGCGAAGGTCCGGATCGGTGAGGCGAACCGTGACCGGATCCGCAGCCACGGGCAGACCCGTCCGCTCGCGGATCGCCCTGAGCAGGTTTGGAAGAGATGAGGGTCCGGCGTACCAGTCTCCCCCGCCCCCGTACTGGATCCGGGCGATCGTCATGAAGGGATCCGACGCCGCAACCTCCGCATCGTCCCCCGTGCGTTGCGCTGCGGGCGCGCCCAATGCGGGCAGCGCGAGCTGGAGAGCGAGTACGGCCGAAAGGAGAAACGCGAGAGGCATGCCTGGTCGTACCGCCCCGGCCGAGGCGGGGTTCCGGGAACCCCTTGACGCCCCGGGGGCCGAACCCGAGCGTCTATGGAACCCTTACCCTCCAGGACGGCCCTCATGGCGAAAAAGCTCAACCGCTTCAGCTCCCGAATAACCGAACCGAAGTCCCAGGGCGCCTCCCAGGCGATGCTGCTCGGCGCGGGTCTAGATCCATCCGATCTGGCGAAGCCGCAGGTCGGAATAGCCAGCGTCTGGTGGGAGGGAAATACCTGCAACATGCACCTGGACGGCCTGGCCGACGCGGCCAGGGAAGGTGTGCGAGAAGCGGGAATGGTGGGACTCCGGTTCAACACGATCGGGGTCTCCGACGGAATCTCCATGGGCACGGAAGGGATGAGCTACTCCCTCCAGTCCCGTGACCTCATCGCCGATTCGATCGAGACCGTGATGGGTGCCCAGTGGTACGACGCGAACATCTCGATCCCCGGGTGCGACAAGAACATGCCCGGCTGCGTAATTGCGATGGGCCGGGTGAACCGTCCCTCGCTGATGGTCTATGGAGGCACCATCCGACCCGGCCGGAGTCGGAACCGGCCGATCGACATCGTGTCGGCGTTCCAGAGCTACGGCGAGTTCCTCGCGAACCGGATTGACGAGGAGGAGAGGAGCGACATCGTGCGCCATGCCTGCCCGGGACCGGGCGCGTGCGGAGGAATGTACACCGCCAATACGATGGCGGCTGCAATCGAGGCGCTCGGAATGTCGCTTCCCTACAGCGCGTCAACCCCTGCCGACGATCCCGCGAAGCTGGAGGAGAGCCGGCGGGCGGGCGCGGCCATTCGACACCTCCTGGAGGAGGACCTGAAGCCCAGGGACATCATGACCCGCGAGGCCTTCGAGAACGCGATGGTGGTGGTCACGGCGCTCGGAGGCTCGACGAACGCCGTCCTCCACCTGATCGCGATGGCCAGAGCCGTAAACGTGCCGCTCGCGCTCGACGACTTTCGGGAAACCAGCGAACGCACTCCGCTCCTGGCCGACCTCAAGCCCTCCGGAAAGTACGTCATGCAGGACCTGCACGACGTCGGCGGCACGCCAGGGGCCATGAAGCTGCTCCTCGCCGAAGGCCTTCTGCACGGCGACTGCCGCACCGTCACGGGCCGCACCCTCGCCGAGAACCTCGAGGACCTCCCGGGGCTCGCGGAGGGTCAGGACGTCGTCCGCCAGCTGGACTCACCCTTGAAGGCGACGGGACACATCTGCATCCTCCGGGGCAACCTCGCCCCCGGCGGGGCCGTGGCGAAGATCACCGGCAAGGAAGGCGAACGCTTCCAGGGTCCGGCGCGGGTGTTCGACTCCGAGGAGCTGATGTTGTCGGCGCTCGAACGGGACGAGATCCGACCGGGAGACGCGGTCGTGATTCGCTACGAAGGTCCGAAGGGCGGTCCCGGCATGCCGGAGATGCTCACACCGACATCAGCGATCGTTGGAGCGGGACTTGGCAAGGACGTGGCACTCCTGACGGATGGCCGGTTCTCCGGGGGCTCCCACGGATTCATCATCGGCCACATCGTGCCCGAGGCGCAGGAAGGAGGCCCGATCGCCCTGATCCACGACGGCGACCTCGTCACGATCGACGCGGAGGGGAACACGATCGAGGTGGACCTGACTGCAGAAGAGCTCGCAGAGCGCCGGGCGGCGTGGTCACCCCCCGCGCTGAAGGTCGAGCGCGGTACGCTGGCTCGCTACGTGCGCACAGTGAAGGATGCCTCGCTCGGATGCGTCACTGACGAGTAGCTTCGTGCTCTTCGAGCCTCTTGCGGAGGGCGTCGCTCAGCCGCACGGGATACTCGGGGTCCGCCCGCTCCAGCTCGAGCATTCTCTCGGGCAAGCGCGCCAACTCCTCGGCGTGTCGGTGCCTTGCCCCATCGAGGGTGACCGAGCCGGCGGGAAGACGCCGCCCCCCTTCCATGACCTTCATCAGTAGCGGACGCCCCTCGATCCGCTCGTCCGACCGGGCGATGACGTCGCCCACTGCACGCCCGTCCTCTTCGACCCGGTACACCTGCTTCCGACCGGGAAGAATCCGCTTTCCCGGTGATAGCTTCACGCGACCCTGCCCCGCGTACCCCGTGAGCTTGTAGGCGAAGTCGAGAGAGGGCGCATCCGCCGAGACCCCCATCCCCGTTCCGACCCCGAAGCCGTCGATCGGCGCTCCGGAGCGGACGAGGTCACGAATCTTCCACTCGTCCAGGCCTCCCGAGGCGACGATCTCGAGCCTCTCCAGGCCCGCTGCGTCCAGGATCGCGCGGGACTCCCGGGCCAGAGTGCCCAGATCTCCCGAATCCAGGCGGATCCCGCGAACCCTGAACGCGTCTCCCATCTCCTCGTGCAGGCGAACCACCTTCCGCACGCCCTCGAGAGTGTCGTAGGTGTCGACGAGGAGAACGGTCTCCGGGAAGATGCGCGCGAAGGCTCGAAATGCCTCCAACTCGTCGTCGTGGGCCTGAATGTAGGCGTGGGCCATGGTGCCGGTCACCGGAACCCCGTAGCGGTAGCCTGCCAGCACGTTGCTCGTGCCGTCGAGGCCCGCGATGTGGAAGGCTCGGGCGGACTTGAGACCGGCGTCGGTGCCGTGCATGCGACGGATTCCGAAATCGATCACCGCGCGATCTTTGGCCGCGGCGCGAACGCGTGCGGCCTTCGAGGCGAGGACGGTCTGGAGGTGCACCTGGTTCATCAGGAGCGTCTCGACCAGCTGCGCCTCGGGGATCGCCGCCTCGATTTCCAGGAGGGGCTCCTCGGCGAAGACCGGCGTTCCCTCCGGCATGGCCCAGACGTCGCCACGGAAGCGAAGTGACCCGAGCCACTCCACGAACGAGGCGTCGAACTCCGGCCGACTCTCGAGGTATTCCAACGCATGGGGAGGAAAGCGAAGCTCCTCGAGGGCCGACAGCGCGTCCTCGAGTCCGCACGCCACGAGGAAATTCCGGGTTTCGGGAAGGCGTCGAGCGAACAAGCTGAACGAGGCCTGCGAGGTCATCTGCTCCTCGCGGTACGCCCGCAGCATCGTGAGTTCGTACAGGTCAACGAAGAGGGCCTGGAGCGAAGGGCCTTCCATACTTCTCGAATTCATCGCGAATCCTCCTTCGGGGTCTCCCGTTGGACGAGGGCGCGTACCCCGTCCGCACGGGTATGATCGTTGAGGAAGATCCGGCAGAGCCCATCGGGGGAGGCTCCGCCCGGGCGAAGCGCACCGCGAATTCAAGTGGGGAAGGCGCCCTGGTGAGCCGACCGATCAAAGTCGCAGACCGCTTCAGGGGAGCTCTCCTCGGGACGCAGGTCGGGGACGCTCTCGGAATGCCGGTGGAGGGATGGCCGGCGGATCGTATCCGAGAGGCCTTCGGGGAGGTACGGGACATGCTGCCTGCGCGGCTGGGAAGGGGCACCTTCACCGACGACACACAGATGACCGCGGCCCTGGCCGAGGCCCTCGTCCATATCCCATCCCTTCAATCTCCCGACCCCGACCCAATTGCCCGGTCCTTCGCTCGCCGATTCGACCCGAAGCGGGGGTACGGAGCGAACACGGGCCGGATCCTCTCCGAGATCCGGGGAGGGCGGCATTGGTCCGACGCGGTGGCGGCCCACTCCCTTCCGGGCGGCTCCTTCGCCAACGGGGCGGCAATGCGCGTCGCGCCGGCGGCCCTGGCTGGCTACCCTTCCGGACGGGTAGCCGCCCGCCTGGCCGTCGCCCAGGCCCTGCCCACAGGGCACAGCCATCCGGAAAGCCTGTTCGGGACCGCCTTCCAGGCGGTCGCTGTATCCGAGGCCCTCCGAGCCGACCCGACGGCCGTCGAACGAAACCGCCCGGAGTTCGTCCAGCGCATCGTCCGGACGGCGACCGAAGTTGTCGGACCCGGCGCCCCGCCGCCCGCCTTCCGGCCGGCCCTGGAGTTCCTGTACAGTCCGTCCCTTCCTTCCGTCGAGACCGTACGAAATCGGATCGGCGCGGGAGTGCGCGCTGCCAAGTCGGTACCGGCCGCGCTCTGGGCGTTTCTGGCGTCTCCGGGGAGTCCCGAGGAGGTGCTCGTACGGGCCGTCGGGTTGGGCGAGGACACGGACACCGTGGCCGCGATGGCCGGAGCCCTCGCCGGAGCCCTCAACGGAGCCCAGGCACTCCCAGCTCGATGGGTGGAGGTCCTCGAGGACGGTCCCTGTGGCCGGTCGCACCTCGTGGAACTTGCGGATGCCCTCCTGCGTCGGGCCCGGAATCTCGGAGGCTCGCCCGAAGCCTGATCCGCAGGCACTCGTGTGGTGGGTCAGGTCGCTTCGGCTGTCAGCCCGGTCCCCTCACCCTCCCGTCGCACGATTCCCCGCAGCAGTCGTCCAAGGATGTCCGACCCGGTGATGATGCGGCGCTCTTCCCCCCAGAGGAGGATGATGTCCCGGTCCACGACGTCGTCCTCCGGGTGCTCCGGTTCGACGGTGAATCGCGGCAGGATCCGCCCGAGTGGGGTCCGTCCGTCTTCGACCACCACCGGGCGGTGGCAGTGCTCGAGGGGAGCGAAGGCGTCGGGCTCGAAGAGGGCCGCGCGAAGGAAGGTGTCGGAATTGAGCACCAGCCTGGCCTGACCCGCCTCGTCGGCGAGTACGATCCAGGTGCGACCCGCACCATGGATCCGGTCCAGGAATTCGTCTGTGGGCTCGGGTCGGACGGGAGGAAACACCGGACGACCGTCCCGGAACTCCAACTCGATAACGCTCACCGGATCGAGCGGTTCCCCCTTCACGGAGAGGGGGAGGTCGTCCAGATCCAGGAAGTTGAGCGCACCGGTTCCCTCCACCGGGCTGATCTCGGTGCCGCTGGCCTGGGCGTGCATCCGAATCAGATCCCGGAGGTCGGCTTCCTGGAAGTAGGGGATCGCTTCCTTGCCCAGCCACCGGTCGAGAACCACCGCCGTGAGCTTGGCGACCGGAAAGAGGAGAAGCTGATAAAAGCGGAGCACCGGCGCCATCGCGGAAGCGACTCTCATGGCGTGACGGGAGAAGTACGCCTGTGGCAGGATTTCTCCGACGATCGTGATGAGCACCGTGGAGAAAAGGAACGCCGCGACCCCGGTGAGGACCGACCCGGAGAGAAGGGCCAGGAGCACGTTCACCGAGACGTTGCCCCAGAGGATCGTGACGAGAAGGAAGTTCGAGTCCTCGCGAAGGGCCTGGAGCCTCAAGGCGTAGGGGTTTCCCTGCTCCGCCTCGATCTCCAACCTCAGCTTGCTCACGCTGAAGCAGGCGAGATTCAGGCCGGAGAGCGCGGCGGATTGCGTGAGGCAGAGAGCGATTCCGATCCAGATCAACAAGGTCAACGCGTAGCCCCCTTCGATTCCGGGTCGTTCACATCGCCGGGCCGTTCGCCCGGGTCGGACGATCAAGATAGCGCAGACAGGGTGCGGCGCCCGTTTGTGCGGTCTCACCCCTCCCCATTATTGTGACCGGCTGGCACCCCCCGACCCGCAACGGAAAGAGGCCTCGATGGGCGACCCCCAGGACCCGATCTGCGTCACCGGCGCTTCGAGCTTCGTGGGAGCGCAGGTGGTGGCCGACCTCCTGGCCGACGGCCGGGTCGTCCGCGGCACCGTGCGTGACCCTCAGGACCGGGACCGTTACGGATTTCTGATGGAGCTTCCGGGCGCCGGGGACCGGCTCACCCTCCATCGGGGCGAACTCCTGGAGGAGAGCTCCTTCTCGGAGGCGATGAAGGGGTGTCGCTACTGCGTACACACCGCGAGCCCGTACTTTCTCCATGCATCCGATCCGAAGAAAGAGCTGGTCGATCCGGCCGAGAAGGGTACCGAGAATGTGCTCCGAGCGGCGAGGACGGCCGGGGTGGAGCGGATCGTCGTGACCTCTTCGGGCGCGGCGATCACCGACGAGCCGGAGAACGACCGGGTCCTCACCGAGCGGGACTGGAATGAGAAATCGACCCTGAAGCGGAATCCATATCACCTCTCGAAGGTGCAGGCGGAGCGTGCCGCCTGGCGCTTCCACGACCCGGCCGGTGGGTTTTCTGTCGTCGTCATCAACCCGTTCCTCGTCCTCGGTCCCTCACTCACCCCGAAGCTGAACACCTCCAACGCCCTACTGGCCGACCTGCTCCGGGGTGAGTATCCCGTGTTGATGGCCATGGCCTGGACCGTCGTGGACGTCAGGGACGTCTCCGAGGTGCACATCCGCGCATTGGGGAACACGAAGGCTTCGGGCCGGTTCATCTGTGCCGGGCACACCGTCACGATGGAGGAGCTCGTGCAGCTCCTCCGGGAGGAAGGATACGATGGGAGATACCGCCTCCCGCGGTTCGATCTGGACAACCCCGTCGGCAACCGGATCGTCTATCTTCTGTCCTTTCTGCGCCCGAGAGGCGTGGGCGGCTACCTTCGGACCCACCTGGGTCGGGTGCCGCGCGTCGACAACTCGAAGAGCCAGGAGGTCCTGGGAGTGAGCTACCGTCCGCTTCGGGAAACTCTCGGCGACGCCCTCGCCGACCTCGAACGCTGGGGGCACCTCCCCCGCCCGGCTGACACATGACCTGCCGACCTGACTCCCTCTCATCCGGCGCACCTTGACCGACTCGATCACCGGCCTTCACCACGTCACCGCGACCGTCGCAGACCACCGCGCCGACCTCGACTTCTACACGCGAGTCCTCGGTCTACGGCTGGTGAAGCGCACCGTCAACTTCGACAATCCCCACGTCTACCACTTCTACTACGGGGACGAACGAGGCACCCCCTCGTCCCTCATGACGACCTTCCCATACGCGGGTCAGGGCGTTCCGGTGGGCACCAAGGGAGTCGGTCAGATTACGGTGACCTCGTTCTCGGTGCCTCCGGGCTCGCTCGAGTTCTGGCGCGACCGACTCCTGAAGGAAGGCCTCGAGTTTGCGCGACCGCGACGCCGCTTCGAGGAGGAGGCGATGCTGGTCGAAGACCCCTCCGGACTGAACATCGAGCTGCGCGAGGGACATGACGATTCACGCTCTCCCTGGATCTCGGAGCACATCGATCCGGCGGCGGCGATCCGGGGACTCCACGGCGTGACCCTCCTCGTCCGCTCCGCCGCACCCTCCGTGGCCTTCCTGACCGACCAGCTCGGGTTCACTGTGCGGGATCGGTTCGACGCCCGCACGCGAATGACGACCGGAGTTGGAACGCCCGGTAGCTACCTGGAGATCCTCGAATCGGAGCACGCGCCGGAGGCCGTGAACGGGCTCGGGACGGTCCACCATGTGGCCCTTTCAGTGCCCAGCGACGACGAGCAGCGGACGATTCGCGAGGAGCTCCGCCGGCGGGGACGAACCGTCACGGAAGTAAGGGATCGACAGTATTTCCGTTCGATCTACTTTCATGAGCCCGGCGGCGTGCTCTACGAGATCGCGACCGAAGGACCCGGCTTCACCACCGACGAGGACCCGGAGCACCTCGGCCGTGCGCTCAAGCTTCCGCCCTGGGAGGAGTCGAACCGTGCGGAGATCGAGGCCGCTCTTCCACCGATCGAGAGAGGCTGAAGGACGATGGAGGCCGACGATCGCTTCGTCATCCCGGCCGAGCACGGAGCCGAAGGCCCGCACGCGGACGAACCCGTGGAGCGCTGGGGCCCTCGCCTGGGCGAGGCTCCGGTCGCGATGATCCTGGTCCACGGCCGACACGGATCGCCGGGCGGAATCCTCGAGGTCGCCCGGGTCCTCGAACGTCCACGCCTGAGCTGCCTCGCCCCGGCCGCGGCGGGGGGCGCCTGGTATCCGCGTTCCTTCCTCGCCGACCGGGACGCGAACGAACCGGGGCTCTCTTCAGGGCTCTCTGTCCTCCGGGCGCTGGTGAGTCGGGTGACCGATGCTGGCGTACAGCGTGAGCGCATAGTCCTCCTCGGGTTCTCGCAGGGAGCGTGCCTGACTGCGGAATTCGCCTTCCGCCACCCCGCACGGTACGGCGGAGTGGTCGTATACAGCGGTGGCCTGATCGGGCCCCCGGGAATGGATTGGAAGGGCTCGGGCTCTCTGGAGGGAACCCCCGTGTTTCTTGGCTGCAGCGACGTGGACTCGCACATCCCCAAGGAACGAGTGGATGAGAGCGCAGACGTGTTCGGCAGGATGGGAGCGGACGTCACGAAGCGCATTTACCCGGGGATGGGGCACCTGGTGAACGATGACGAGATCGACTTCACCCGGAATCTCGTGGACACCCTCTTCGAGGAAGCGTGAAGCGGGGCGGAGGACGGAGCTTCGTCCAGACCACTCGGGCAATCCGCATTCGCTTCGGGGACGGCGCATGGGAGGACACGGCAGAAGAGCTCGATCGACTCGGCGTTCGACGGGCTCTCCTCGTAACCACGGCTCGCGGAGCCTCTGCGAGCTCGCACCTCCGTGACCGCCTGGGCGAGGGTATCGCCGGCGTCTTCTCCGAATCCCGGATCCACGTCCCCGTCGGGATCGCTCAGGCGGCCCGGGAGATGGCGGAACGGCGCAGGGCGGACGGGCTGCTCGCCGTCGGGGGCGGTTCCGCAATCGGGGTCGCCAAGGCCGTCGCGGTGGAAACTGGCCTCCCGATCGTCGCGCTCCCGACGACCTACTCCGGCTCCGAGATGACTGCGGTGTGGGCAGTGACCGAGTCGGGAGAGAAGACGACGGGACGCGACGTGCGGGCGGCGGCGCGAACGGTAATCTACGACCCCCTGTCGACCCTGGAGCTACCCACCGAGATCAGCGCCGCGAGCGGGATGAACGCAATCGCGCATGCCGTAGAGGCGCTCTACGCCCCCGACGCCGGTCCCCTCGGCACCCTCGTCGCCGAAGAGGGCGTACGCGCTCTTGGAAGCTCTCTCCCTGCGGTCGTCTCCGCTCCTCGTTGCCGCGAGGCCCGCAGCGAGGCCCTCTATGGCGCCCATCTCGCGGGGTGGGCGCTCGACCTCACCTCGATGGGCCTACATCACAAGCTCTGCCACGTGCTCGGGGGGACGTTCGACCTGCCGCACGCCCTCGTGCACGCAATCCTGCTCCCCCACGTCGTGGCCTTCAATGCGCCCGCCGTCCCGGACGCGATGGCCCGGCTCGGTCGGGCCCTGCGAGCCGAGGACCCGGCCCTCGCCCTCCATCAACTGAACCTGGAGCTTGGGATCACGGTGACCCTCAGCGATCTCGGGATGGGACCTGGCGACCTCGACCGGGCAACTGAGCTCGCAGTCCAGGCGACCTATCCCAACCCGAGACGGGCGAACCGGACGGAGATACGGAAATTGCTCGGGAACGCGGCCGGAGGGGACGCGCCCCGGCGCGCCCGGCCCCTCGGTTCCTCGCCGAATCTCTGACTCATCACGCTAGTCGCCGAGGTCTCTGAGGTACTCCACCAGGAATCGGCGCTCCTCATCATCCTCGACCCCGGCCACGATCATCGTGGTCCCGGGGGCGAAGCCGACGGGATCGCGGAGGAACGCGTCGAGCCTCTCCTCCGTCCACACACCACCCAGAGCCGAAAGGGCCTCAGAGTAAGCGAATCCGCTCCGGGATCCGACCTCCGCCCCGAAGGCGCGTGCCAGATTCGGTCCCAGCCCATGCCCCTCTCCCTCTTCCACGGTATGACACGCCGTGCAGAGGCGGACGAGGCTCTCCTCCGCGGAGTCCGGAGACACGGTGACGCTGGCGAG
>SLCK01000028.1 GCA_007125845.1 Gemmatimonadota bacterium | reverse complement strand
GCCCCGCCATCCGGCGGAGCCGCTGGGGCTCGATCCCGAGACTGCGATCGACTTCTCGCCCCTCCCGAAAGCAGATCACAGTGGGAAGGCTCATGACCCGGCAGCGCTCAACGAGGCTTGAAGACTCGTCGGCATCGATCTTGAAGGCGCGCACGGCGCTCCCCGCCTGCTCGAGCACCTCCCGCAGGTAGGGTTCGAGCCAAGCGCAGGGGGCGCACCAGGAGGCGGAGAAGGCCACGAGAACGGGCACGTCCGACCCGAGAACGGCATCGTCGAAGTTCACTTCGGAGAGCCACTCGGGCCCCTCACCCGTCTCCGCGCCCGCACTCACGTCGACCCTCCGGCGACACTCGTCTCCATCATGCGGGAGCCATCCGATCGAACTTCAGGTCTTTTTCCCTCCCCTCCACCGACTGGCGCACCCATTCGTTGCGGAAGAGGAGGAGGTGTCGCCCGCTCCGGTCTCTCACCAGCGAGCAGTCGTGGCCCCTCGCGACCCGTCGGAGCTCCGACTCGGGTCCCGTCACCCACCGCGCATCCCGGAAGGGCATGGGTTCCAGCCGGGCGACGATGCCGTATTCGTGCTCGAGCCTATGGAGAAGCACGTCGAACTGGAGCGGCCCAACCACTCCGACCACCGGTGCGGGCCCCGTCGCCCCATCGGTGAAGAAGACCTGGACCGCGCCCTCCTCGGAAAGCTGAAGCAGACCCTTGTCCAGATGCTTCCGACGTAGCGGATCCGGAACCTGCACCCGGGCGAAATGCTCCGGCGAGAAGGACGGAATCCCTTCGAACTCCAGCTCGAGGCCGTCGACCAGGGTGTCCCCGATTCGCAGGCTCCCCCGATCGTGGATTCCGACCACGTCACCGGGCCACGCCGAAGTCACGGCCTCCCTCTCCTGGGCGAAGAACTGCTGGGGACGGGCCAGACGGACTGGCTTACCGGAGCGGGTGTTCAGCACGGATGCGCCGGCCTCGAACCTGCCAGAGCACACCCGAATGAACGCCACCCGGTCACGGTGCTTCGGATCCATGTTCGCCTGGATCTTGAAGACGAATCCGCTGAAGGCCTCGTCGGTGGGGACCACCTCCCGGTCTCCCGCTTTCCCGGACGCCGTTCGCGGTGCCGGAGGCGGAGCGTGTCCCAGGAAGTGGTCCAGGAAGGGCTCGACCCCGAAGTTGGTGAGCGCGCTCCCGAAGAATACGGGCGACAGCTCCCCTCGCAGGAGGGCTTCCGCGTCGAAGGGCGCGCCAGCCGCATCCAGCAGCTCGATCTCCTCCGCGAGTCGATCTCGTGCAACCGAGCCCAGGAGCTCCTCGACCCTCGGATCGTCGAGGCCGGCTACCTCCTCTGGCGCTCGAGTCTGTCCGTGGTCGCTCCCCTTCTCGAAAAGGCTGAGAGCGCCGGTGCTTCGGTCGAAGACACCGAGGAAGCTCGTCCCGTCGGACACCGGCCAGGTCACGGGCGAGCATCGGATCCCCAGATCCGCCTCCACGTCATCCAGAAGTTGCAGGGGCGGTACTCCGATCCGATCGCACTTGTTGACGAAGGTGAAGATCGGGATCCGGCGAAGTCGGCAGACCTCGAAGAGCTTGCGGGTCTGCTCCTCCACTCCCTTTCGATTGTCGAGAAGCATCACTGCCGAGTCGGCGGCCACCAGGGTCCGGTACGTGTCCTCGGAGAAGTCCTGGTGACCCGGAGTGTCCAGGAGATTGATGCGAAACCCCTGATACTCGAAGCTCAGCGCGCTCGACGTCACCGAGATCCCGCGCTCGCGCTCCATCTCCATCCAGTCCGAGGTGGCATGGCGAGCGGCTCTCCGCGCCTTCACCGAGCCCGCGAGATGGATCGCGCCCCCGTAGAGCAGGAGCTTCTCGGTGAGGGTCGTCTTCCCCGCGTCCGGATGACTGATGATCGCGAAGGTCCGACGACGGCGGACCTCCTCGACCAGTGTGGTCTTTTTCGATTCGAGTGACTGCACGACTCCGCTCCGATGAGCTAATGCCCGCTCACGCCCGACCGGAGTCGAGATGGACCCCGGTGCGCGAGAGGGCGTAGTCTAATCAAATTCCGCTCTCCGTTCACTCGGTTCCGGATCCTCCAACCGCTCGGACCCTTGTCTGCGAGAACCGCCCTCGCCGCTCTCGTCCTCCTCCTTCCGTTCCGAGGCGCTCCGCTCACCGCGGCCCCGCCTCAGGATCCCGGAGGCGGGCCGCCGTCCGCCGCAGTCCCGCAAGGGCTCGCGGACGACGGTTGGAACAGTTCCCGGGTCCTGGAGCTCGTGGACCGCGGTCGCCGCACCCGGAGGGATCTGGCCGCGGACGGCGACCTCGAGACCTACCAGGCTCTCACCGAGGGACACATCTACTTCTACCTCGATCCCGAAGTGGGGGAACGAGCACTGATCCGGGTGGATCAGATCGCCGTGGAGCTGAGGTGGGCCTCACCCGACCATGTCCAGCAGAACATCGTGGGAGAACGCAGTGAAACCCGCCTCCCCGTGAGGGAGTTCCGATACTACCTGGACCGATTGACCCTGGTCGAACATGGATTCGGAGACGAAATCCGGGTGGGCTCGGGATTGGACGTGGCAGGCGTGCCGCACCCTCTCGCTCCCCTCCCGGAGGAAGCGGCCCGCACCGGTGAAGCGGGTCCGTACGACTTCCGGATGGCCGACTCCCTCTCGATCTCGCTCCCCGGACGTCCCGATCCTGTGCGCATCTACGAGCTGGATGTGCGCCCCCGCGACCCGGAAGCCCCGGGGATCATGGGCCGCATCCTTCTCGACCAGGAGTCGGCGAGCATCGTCCGGATGGCCTTCACCTTTACTCCGGCCTCCTACGTCGACCGTCGAACCGATCGAATCTCGGTCGAAATGGATTACGGGCTGTGGGAGAACCAATACTGGCTTCCGAACCTGCAGGCGATCGAGGTCCGGAGGGAGCTTCCCGAGCTGGATCTCGGCGTGGGTACGGTGATCCGCGCCGTGCTCAGGGTGAGCGACTACGAGCTCAACGTCGAGCTTCCCGAGGCGTTCTGGGATGCCCCACCCGTGACGGCTCGACCGGAGACCCAGAGGCAGGAATACGATTTCGTGGAAGGGCTCTTCGACGGGCTCGAGCGCGACGGGCTGGCCGAGCTCGTCATAGACGCGGACCCGCGCGAGCTCCGTGACCAGGCACGGGAGTCCCTCGAGGGGCGCCGCCCATCGGGGCTCTCGCCTGCGCGATTTCATCTCCCCCGGGCCTCGTCGGCCGTGCGATACAATAGGGTCGAGGGCCTGTTCCTCGGTTTTGGGGGCAGCCTGCACCAGAGAGCCGACCTGCGAGCGCGGACGCATGGGGGCTATGCCCTCGAGGAGGAGCGGGTCCGGGGCGCATTGAGCCTGGAGCTTCTGCTCAACGAGCGATGGCACGTGGAGGGACGGTTTCGGCTGGAGGAGCTCGACGATCTGGGGTTGGCTCCTGGCATCGACCCGCTCCTTTCGAGCCTCTCTGCGGCGTTCCGTGGAGAAGACTACCGCGATCCCTACCGCGTGACCGATGCGGAAGCTCGGATCGTCCACACCCGGCCGGGCGGCGGAACCACATCCGCGAGCCTCGCCTTCGAACGCCACCGGAGCGCAACACTCGGGGTGACGGCGTCGCCTTTTGACGCGGACCGGCAGTTTCGGGGCGTCCGACAGATCGCAGACGGGCAGTTCGTGCGGGCCTCGCTCGGCGCGCGACTCGGGTTCGGATGGCCCGGCGGCGGTCGGGGAAGAGGGGAGGCGCGCACCCTCCTCCGTACCGGCGACACCGGGTCCGGCCTGGCGCTCGAAACCTCGGCGGAGGGGCGCTGGGGACCCGCTTCGGGCACGCACGAGGTGAAGCTGCTCCTGACGGGGTGGGGATGGTGGGGGGACGCGTTGCCCCAGGGACACCGACTCGCCGGGGGCAGGGGTACCCTGCCCGGGTATTCCTACCGGAGCTTCGGCGGGGAGCGTCTCGCCGTCGCCTCCCTGGTAGCCTCCTCCGACGCAGTCGGCCCCTTCCTGCGGGTCCGTGGCGGACTCCATTCCGGATGGGCGGATGGAGGGCGAGGAGCGATCGCCACCGAATGGGAGTCGCGGGGCACCGAGGGCATCGCTCTCTCCGCCTCACTCGGGGTCGGCCTCCTGTGGGATCTCATTCGCGTGGATGTGGCTCGGGGTACCGCGTCCGCGAGGGGAGGAGAATGGCAGCTCCTGCTGTCCCTCGACCCTCGCTGGTGGGACCGGCTCTGACGTTCGCCTCCGGCGGACGGAGGAATGCGGCACCTTTCCGTGAAGCGGGCTATCGGCGGCGGCCCCATTTACTATACTTTCCAGCAGTATATGATGCCCACACGTAGTGGGTGGTCTTCGGAATCTGGCAGGTAAGGAGCTCACGGCAGATGTCGCCCACCTCACTCGACGCAACCCGCAGAGTCCCCTTGAGGGCCCTCGGCCTATCGATCGCCGCCCTCGCCGTGCCGGTATTCGGCGCGCTGGCCTTTCCCGAACGGCTCGGAGAGGCCGGAGCGCTTCTCTGGTTGGTGGCGCTGATACCGGCCTTCCTTCTCGCCTATCACCGGGGCTGGAGTGGAGTTGCGACAGCGCTCGCCATGGGCATGGCGACCCTGTCGGTCACCCAGGCGGTGGCCAACACGCTTGGGCTGGAGGTCCCGGACCTCCTCTTCCCAATCGTGGCCGCCTACCTCGCGATTTCGCTCGGCATCGGCTGGGTCACCGAGCTTCTCCACAGGGAAAAGGCGGACGTGGAGTCCCTGGCCCTCACCGACTCCCTCACCGAGCTCCCGAACCGCCGTCACGCCATGGCATTCCTCGAGAACGAGTTTGGAGCGGCCCAACGAGGTCGTGCTCTATGCGTGGCGCTCTTCGACCTGGACAACTTCAAGGAGTACAACGATCGATACGGTCACCAGGCCGGGGACGAAGCCCTTGCGCGCTTCGGTGAAGCGCTCCTCTCGACCACCCGGAGGATGAACCTCTCCGCCAGGTTCGGAGGTGAGGAGTTCGTCACGATCCTCGCCGGTTCGGAGGAGGAAGGTGCACGGATCTTCGCGGAACGGGTGCAGGAAGCGCTCCTCCTTCAACAACCGCCCCGTGGACCCCTCACGGTGAGCGCGGGCATCGCTGCCTACCAGCCGTCCATGGAGTCCCCCGCGGACCTCCTGAAAGCAGCGGATTCTGCACTCTACCGTGCGAAGGCCGAAGGGCGAAACCGAGTCCGCGTCTTCGGCCGTCCGGACGACGCAGCAACCGCAACCGAGGACGCCTTTCACGAAGCCGTGCTGGAGAAGCTGCGAGCCGCCGGTCCCCCCGAAGCCTTCAATCCGAGCTCCGAGGCCACCCGGCTGCCGACCCTCTTCCTGTCCGCAGATCCCTCGCGTGCGGGTGAAGGTCCGAGCGCCCTGATCGTCGAGAACGCCGCTCCGGTCCGTGAGCTCCTCGCCACTTTCCTCGAAGGCGAGGGTTTCGAAGTCGTGAAGAAACCGGCCGCGTCGGAGGGCATGCGGGCGCTCAATCGGAGTTTCGATCTCATCCTGGTGGAGGTTGCGACACCGAGAGCGGCCGGAAAGGAGATGATCTCGGTCGCGAAGGCGACATGGCCCAATGCCCAGGTGATCGCTCTCGCGGAGCTGCGCGACGGGGGCGCGATCGCCGAAGCGTTGGACACGCCAGCCGACCGATTCCTCTTCAAGCCGTTCAGCGCCGCCGAGCTGAGGGCCTATCTCGTGCACGCCTTCGCTCCAGAGAGCCATCCTCTTCGCGAACACGCGCCCGCCCCCTTTGAGCTTCCCGGAGAGGAAGGGGCGCTCGCAAGCACGATCCTGCGGAGCCTCAGATCCCTCGTCTCGGTCGTGGAGCTCCGGGAGCCCAGGAGCCGAGGTCACGCGTCGCGAGTTGCCGAATACGGCACGGCCCTCGCGCAGGCCATGGGAAACGAGCTCTGTGACCCGGAGGAGCTGGAAGCCTTCAGAATCGCCTGCGAGCTCCACGACATCGGAAAGATCGCCATCCCCGAGGCGATCCTGGAGAAGGAAGAGCACCTGGACGGGGAAAAGCAACTCTGGATGAAGCAGCATCCGATCCTCGGCGGGCGCATCCTGGAGCCCTTCGACGACGTTCCCTACCTGGCGGACATCGCCGGCGGGCATCACGAGCGCTGGGACGGCAGCGGATTCCCCGAAGGCCTCGCTGGAGAGGCCATTCCCCTGGCGGCACGGGTCGTGGCCATCGTCGACGCCCTCGACCGGCTGACGGTCGCGGCGCCGGTGGGTGGTGAACTTCCGTGGGAGGCGGCGGTAGAGGAGATCCTCGGCCGCTTCGGCAGCCACTTCGACCCGACGCTGGAGATGGAATTCAGGCAATCCATCTCCCAGCTGCAAGGCCCCTTCAGGATCGACCAAGAGAGAGCGAGCCCCGTTCCGTCATGAACACGAGGACCGCCCGGCGCACCCACTCCTTCACGGAGTCGGTGATCCGGGAGATGACCCGCGTCGCCCGGGAGACCGGAGCCATCAATTTGGCTCAGGGATTTCCCGACTTTCCCGCACCCGACGCCCTCAAGGAAGCCGCCTGTCGCGCGATCCGGGAGAACGTCAACCAGTACGCGACCACGTGGGGGAGCTCGAACCTCCGTCACGCGCTCACCGGGTGGTACGAGCGCCGGTACGGCATGTCCGTGGACCCGGACCGGGAAGTCACCATCACGTGCGGAGCCACGGAGGCGATGGCCGCGGTCTTCCTCGCGCTCTTCGACCCCGGAGACGAGGTCATCGTACCGGAGCCCTTCTACGAGAACTACGGGCCGGACGCGATCCTGGCCGG
>SLCK01000073.1 GCA_007125845.1 Gemmatimonadota bacterium | reverse complement strand
TCCCTGCCCGCGGTCCGGGTCGTCGCCGCTTCCCCGGAGATCCTCGAAATCCGGGGGCTGGCGGTCGCCAGGGGTCGGGCCTTCACAGCCCGGGAGGCGGACGAGGGTCGGCTCGTCGCGATTCTCGGACACCGCCTCGCAGAAGCCCTCTTTCCGGCCATGGCTCCCACAGATCGCATCGGAGCGCGCGTGAGGATCGTCGACCTTCCCTTCCGGGTGATCGGAGTCCTGGAGGAGCGCCCCTCCCTGCTGGGGTTCTCGCCGGACGACACGGTCGTGGTCCCGGCCCGCTCGCCAGTCCGCGGCCTTCTCGAGGACGCCGGGATCGCCCCGGTCGCGGTCGTACAACCCGCCCGCGCCGAAGAGTTGGCATCGGCGGCCGCGGAGGCCGAAGCCGTGCTGCGGGCGATCCGGGGACTCGCCCCGGAGGCTCCGAGCGACTTCCACGTTACGACCACAGCGGAGGCCCTGGCCTCCTGGAACCGGATCGCCACCGCCCTCATGGTGGGCGTGCCGGCTCTCCTGGGTACCGTGCTGCTCGCCGCAAGCCTGGTGATGACCAACCTGCTCCTCGGGTCTGTGGCGGGACGAACCGGGGAGATCGGGCTTCGGCTCGCTCTCGGGGCGCGGCGACAGGACATCGTCACCCAACTCGTGTCCGAATCGGCGACGCTCGCCGTGCTCGGCGGCATCCTGGGATCCCTCTCCGGAGCGTTGATGGCGGCCGCCATCGGGGCCTTCTCGTCGCTGCCCGCCGAAGTCCATCCCCGGTGGATCCTCGTCGGACTCGCCCTGGCGCTCTGCTGCGGGGTCGGGGCGGGGCTGTGGCCCGCGATCCACGCGTCCCGGGTCGATCCGATCGTCGCGCTCCGGGATGTCTAGCCCGCTTCGGCTCGCCCGGGGAGCGGTCGACGCTGACCGGGTTCGAGCCGGGATCACGGGACTCACGATCGCCGTCGGCGTTGCCGTGGTGTTCCTCGCGGCGACGCTCACGAACGGGATCCGGACCGTGGTGCTGACCGAACTCGAGCTCGCCGGGCCGAACCGGTTCGTGGTTACGCTCTTCGACCTGTCCGACCTCGACTCGATGTCGCAGTGGGACGACCGTCCACCGTGGTGGGATCGCCGACCCGTTTCCCGTGAGGAGGCACGCCGGGTGGCGGTGCTTCCCGGCGTCCGCTCGGCCGGACTCAGCGTCGATCTTCAGCTTCCGGGGCCGCAGGGCGGGATGACGGTCGCGAGGGGCGGTCGGTCGCTTTCCGGAGTCTCGGGGACCGGGGAGTCCGCCGGATGGGCCGAACGCAGAGGAGCCCGGTTCCTCCAGGGCCGGAACTTCTCGGAGCGCGAGGCGGTTCGGGGAGATCCCGTAGCGGTTCTCGGGCATCGTCTTGCGGCGGACCTCTTCGGGGACGAGGACCCGGTGGGACGTCGGATCCTTCTTACGACGGCGGCGCCTACGACGGGGGCGGCCAGGGTCACACCGCTACGGGTCGTGGGGGTCGCGGAGCTGCGGCGAGGGATCCTGGACGACGGGACGGATCGCTCGCTGGTCGTCCCGTTTGCCACGGCGACGGCGAGGCTGGATGCTCCCGCCCGGTGGAGCCGCCTGCACGTCCAGCCCGCTGCGGACAGCTCCCCGGGAGCCGCGGAGGATCAGGTCGTGGGACTCCTCCGCGGCCTTCGTCGGCTCGAGCCGGCCCAGGACAACGACTTTGCGCTCATCTGGAGCGAGGACCTCGTCGGACTCGTCCACCGATTCACGCGCACCTTCCTGCTGGCGGGACTGACCCTCTCGACCCTCACTTTCCTCGTCGGGGGTGCGGGCGTGACGGGGGTCATGACCCTCGCTACGGTCGAACGCACCCGGGAAATCGGCGTTCGCAGGGCGGTGGGCGCGACCGAGGGAGCGATCCTTCGCCAGTTCCTGGCAGAGGCCGCTGCCCTTACCCTTCTGGGCGGTATGGGCGGGTTGGTGGCGGGCCTGGGACTTGGCGCGGCGGTCGCTCTCGTCACGCCGCTGCCCCTGGCGCCGCCTCTGTGGGCGGGACCTGCGGCACTGGCGATGGCCCTTGCCACCGGGCTGAGCGCAGCGCTCCTCCCGGCGATCCGAGCCGCTCGCATGGACCCCGTGGCCGCGCTCGGATCCAAATGATGCACACACCTGAACCAGGGATCGCACCGACATGACGCAGCCTCTCGATCTCCTCGCGGTATTCGCTCACCCGGATGATGCCGAGCTGCTGGCCGGCGGCGCGCTGGCTCGAAGCGTGGATCGCGGAAAGCGAGTGGGAATCCTCGACTTGACCGGTGGGGAGATGGGGAGCCGGGGCAGCGCCGAGCTCCGTGCCCGTGAGGCCTCGGCTGCGGCCGAGGTCCTGGGCGTGTCCCTCAGAAGAAATGCGGGCTTTCCGGATGCGGCGATCGAGGCCACCCTCGCCAACGCGCGCAGGTTGGCCGGCCTCCTGCGCGAGCTGCGGCCGACCACCGTCGTCACCCACTGGCTCGAGGGACGGCATCCGGACCACCGACACGCGGCCCGGCTCGTCGTCGAGTCCTCCTACCTTGCCGGCCTTCGTCGACTGGAAGCGCCCGGCGAGCCCTTCCGTCCCACCAAGGTCGTCCACGCCACGCTCTTTCGGGAGGACACCCCTCCCTCATCGTTCGTGGTGGACGTGACGGACCAGACGGACCGGAAGCTCGAGGCCCTCGCCTGCTATGCCTCTCAGTTCGAGAACGTCTCGGGCATGGGAGAGGTGTATCCCGGGGGCCGTCGGCCACTCACGGATCAGGTGCGCGTGCACCTGGCGTACTGGGGGTCGCGGATCCGGACCGAATACGGGGAGCCCTTCTGGACCCGCGAGGCGGTGCGTGCGGAAGGGCTGACCGGGCTCGGGGTCTCGACCTACTGACGGCCGTCCCGGCGCCGTCCGGTGCTCAGGATTCGACCGCAGCGGGACACGACACCTCGAGCAGCAACCTCCGCCAACTGGGTGTGTCCCGGCCCGAGACCCGGATCGCCCGTGCGCGGGCGGCGCCCCCCTCCCACATCCACGGCGCCAACCATTCCCCGATTTCGGAGGGGAGGCGACCCACCGGATCCCCGGTATCGAGGTGCACCCACACCTCGGGCGAGCCCGGGATGGGCGGATCGGGGATGAGGGTGAGCGAGTCCCCCTCCCGGATTCGGGCGAGGTGTCGTTCCCGGTCCGCGAACACCGTTCCATGGACGGTCGCACGGAAGGTGCGGGGGCGATCGTCTGGAAAGCGCGGCGGTCGGGACAATTCGGTGGCGGATGTCTGGATTGGGGTGTGCGGGCCGGTGCAAGGGCCCTTTCACTCTCATTAACTTAAGGCGTCCACCGGACACGCGCAGCGCCCTCGCGGAGACCGGCAAGGCCCACGCGGAGACGTGCAGCGCCCACACCCGCCTACGCCCATGGGCTCCTCATGAGCTCCGTCTACCTCGATCATGCCGCAGCCACCCCCCTTCGACCCGAAGTGGGAGAGGTTGTGACGCGCGTCTCGGCCGAGGCGTACGGAAACCCGTCCTCGGTCCACGGTCCGGGTCGCACCGCACGGGCCCTCCTCGAGGAGGCCCGGGAGCGAGTGGCCAGGGCGCTGGACGTGTCTCCCGATGAGGTCCGTTTCGTCCGTGGGGGCACGGAGTCGATCAATCTCGCCATCCTGGGTCGTTTCGCTCTGGCGCGTGCCGAAGGTCGCGGGGATCCACTTTTCGTGCGATCCGCCGTGGAGCATTCCGCTGTCCGGGAAGCGCTCGACGAGCTCGCCTCGTTGGGAGCCCGCGTGGAGACGCTTCCTCTCCAGAGCGACGGCACGATCGATCTCGAGGAGGTGGATCTCGTCCTCGACGCCAGTCCCGAGCTGGTTTCGGTGCAGTGGGTCAATCAGGAGACGGGGATCGTCCTGCCCGTCCCGGAGATTGCCGATCGGTGCCACGCGGCGGGCGTCGTCCTCCACGTGGACGCGGTGCAAGCCGTCGGTCGGGTGAAGGTGGATCCCGACCGGACTCCCCTGAATCTCATGAGCCTCTCCGCGCACAAGCTGGGGGGCCCGAGGGCGATGGGCGTGCTCGTGGTTCGCGCGGGCACCGAGCTGCGACCCATCCTCTTCGGTGGAGGCCAGGAAGGGGGCATCAGGCCGGGCACCGAAGACGTTGCCGGAGCGGTGGGCACCGCTCTCGCGCTCGAGCTCGCCCTCCAGGAGCGCGAACCGGAGGCGCTGCGGCTCTCGTCGCTCCGGGACCGGCTCCAGGTGGGTCTATCCGGGACCATCGAGGGAATGCGGGTCCACGGGGCCTCGGCCCCGCGCGCGCCGCACATTCTGAGCATCGGAGTGCCCGGCCTGCCTCGTGACCTGCTTCCCGGTGCGCTCGACCTCGAGGGCATCGCGATCTCGGCGGGCTCGGCGTGCAGGAGCGGCAGCACCACAGCGAGTCCGGTTCTTCGCGCGCTTTTCGGGGACGCGGCCGAGGAGATCGCCCCGGTGCGCTTCTCCCTCGGACGCACCACGACCTCCGGCGACATCGATGCGGCGCTGAACACCGTGCCCCGTGTGGTGGAACGGATGCAGGCACTCGGTGTCGGAGCGTGATGACCTCCGGTCCGGACACGGCCCGCACCGCACGAACCGCTTACCATCCGGGACAGCGATGAAGCGCGAAGGACAACGCATTCTGGTCGCCATGTCGGGCGGAGTGGATTCGTCCGTCACCGCCGCGCTCCTCGTCGAAGCGGGGTACGAGGTCGTCGGCGCCACCATGAAGACGTTCTGCTACGAGGAGACTCCCGGCGCCTCCCGGAGCTGCTGCGGTCTCGAGGGGATCGGAGACGCGAAGCGGGTCGCCGAAGAATTGGGCATCCCCCACTACGTCTTCGATGTGGAGCCCGAGTTCACGCGGGAGGTGATCGACGATTTCGTCTCCGAGTACGCCCGGGGACGCACGCCGAATCCCTGCGTCCGGTGCAACTCCTACACGAAATTCCGGGACCTGCTGAGACGCGGCCGTGCCCTCGGGTGCGACGGGATCGCCACGGGACACTACGTGAGGATCCTCCGCGATCCGGACGGCGGACCGCCTGCGCTGCTGCGAGGAATCGATCGCGAGAAGGATCAGGCCTATTTCCTCTGGGGGCTTCCCCCGGAGATCCTTCCGCTCCTGCACTTCCCCCTGGGCGGCCTCACCAAGAGCGAGGTGCGCGAACGAGCCCGCGGCCTCGGGCTCGCGACCGCGGAGAAGCCCGAATCGCAGGACATCTGCTTCGTCCCGATGGGCAACTACCGCGAATTTCTGGAGCAGAGCCTCCCGAAGCGCCATCCGTCACTCGAATCCGGCCCGATCGTGGATCGCCGCGGGCGGGTGCTCGGACAACACGACGGGTACGCCGGGTTCACGATCGGGCAGCGTCGCGGCCTCGGCGGCGGCTTTTCCGAGCGGATGTTCGTCCTCGAGATCCGGCCGGAGCGGCGGGAGGTCGTGGTCGGCCCCCACCAGGAGCTCTTTTCCAGCGGACTCGTGGTCGAGAAGGTGAACTGGCTCGCCGACGAGCCGCTGGACCCGAACGAACCGATCCACGTCCAGATCCGGCATGGGTCCGAGCCGGTGGAGGCTGCGGCCCTTCCGACGGACACGCGATCGGGGTCGCTCGAAATTCGGTTCGTGGAGCCCCAACGGGCGGTCACGCCCGGCCAATCGGCCGCCGTCTTCAGGGGCGAGCGACTTCTCGGCGGCGGACCCATCGACTCGGCCATTGTGCCGGAGCCGGCGTCGCAGAGCGCCCACTCGGCCGGGCTGCCGTCATAGGATGGGGCCGGCGGCCCGGAAGAGACCCTGCAGCTCGGACTCGGAGGAGCGAACGACGAGCCTCTCGGCCTCCGCCCGGTCTCCGTTCACCTCCAGGACCCTGGGCCTCTTTCCCGGATCGCTCAGGCACCTGAAGACGATCCGCCCCGGAATGGGCATCCCTCCCCTGGCCGTGGTCGCGTAGGATTCCCACTCTTCCAACCGATCGTCCAGAAACGAAGCGCGCATTCCCTGGCGTTTCTCCTGCCGAAGGCTCTACGTAATCGATCCGGCGGGGCGGCGAGCCCGGCCCGAACGTTCGAAGATCAATACCTCATACCAGTGACCTCGGCGAACTCCCGGATCTTCTCTCTCCCTTCCTCGGGCATGCTCTCGGGAGTCTCCACCTTCACCTCGACGTATTGATTCCCCGTCCGGCCATCCTTCGTGACGCCCTGTCCCGCAATGCGGAACCGCGTGCCGGACTGAGTGCCGGGAGGTATCGTCAGCACGGCGTGAGACCCATGGACCGTCCTGACCTTCACCTTGGACCCGAGGATCGCCTGCGCCACGTTGATCGGAATCGTCACGTGGATGTCGAGACCTTTTCTCCTGAAGAAGGAGTGCGGCTTGACCTGGAAGGTGAGGATCAAGTCGCCCGGACTGCCGCCGGATTCGCCTCGGGCTCCCTGGCCCGTGAGCCTCAGCTTGGATCCCGTGTCGACCCCCGCCGGGACGGTGACCTGGAGCTTCCGCTTCTGCTGGAGCTGCCCGCCTCCTCCGCACGAGGTGCAGAGGGCCTCGGGCACGGCGCCACGTCCCATGCACGCCGGGCACGGACGGTTCACCGCGAAGCCTCCCTGCCCGAAGGAGACCGTCCCGCTTCCGCCACACTCCACACAGCTCCGGAGCCCGCTTCCCGGCCGCGCACCCGACCCCGAGCAGGTCGTGCACTCCTCGGTGATCGGAACCTCGATCGAGATCTTCCCCCCCTTCACGGCGGTCTTCAGGGAAATCTCCACGGCGAACTTCACGTCCTGACCCCGCCTCGGCCCCCTCCGCTCGAACCCTTCGGTCCGCCGCCGACCCCGGTCGAAGATCGAGCTGAAGATATCTCCCAGGCCACCGAGGTCGTCGAAGGAGAAGGCTTCGGATCCGGCTTGACCCGGGCGGCCCTGCGCACGGGAGGCACGCGGATCGAAGCCTCCGTACTTGCGCATCTGGTCGTACTGCTGGCGTTTTTCGTCGTTCGAGAGAACCGAGTAGGCCTCCCCGATCTCCTTGAATCGCTCCGCAGCCTCGGGGTTGCCCGCGTTGGCATCGGGGTGATGACGCTTGGCAAGCTTCCGGTATGCCTTCCGGATCTCGTCCTTTCCGGCGTCCTCCGAGACTCCGAGAATGCGGTAGAAATCCTTGGACGTAGTGATGCTCATGCCGGCGTCCTCGAGCTCCGTGGGGTGATCACTCGTGCATCCTGACGCTGACCCGGGCGGGCCGAATCAGGTGCCCCTTGAAGCGGAATCCGCGCTGGAACACATCGGCGACGGTGTCGTCTTCATCGGAGCTGTTGGCGGGAACCCTCGCCATCGCCTCCATCTCGGCCGGATCAAACCGTTTCCCCTCCGGCTCGAGCGGCTCGAGCCCCGCGTCTTCCAGGAGCCGGTGAACCTTCCGTTCCACGAGAGCCACTCCTTCCAGGACCGACTCGACGGAAGCGGACTCCGGGTCCAGCGAGGTGACGCGCTCCAGATCGTCGAGGGTGTCGAGTAGCGTTCCCACCAGTGCGGCCTGCGCCCGGCTCGCGGACTCGCCGAGCTGCGCCTGGGACCTCCTCCGGTAGTTTTCGTACTCGGCGGCAAGCCGGAGATGTCGGTCGTTCAGGGCATCCAGGTCCCGACGCAGCCGCTGAAGCTCGTCGTCCTCCGCCTCGTTCGCCTCCGGCGTGGCCTCCGCATCCTCGCTCGCCGGATCGATCTCCGATGCGTCGCGCGACGAGGGAGTCCCCCCCCCCTGCCCCAGCTCGTCGTCCAACGTCGAATCGCTCATTCGCTCGAGTCCACTCCCATGCTAGGTGTTCGGATGAGGAGCGCCCACAGACGCCCCGGCCGATTCTTCATCTACCCGTGCGGTTCTCAGGGGTTCGGTCCCCTTCTCCCGCACCGTGCGCCTCCTCGAGACCTCGTCGGAGCAGGTCCAGGCAGTGGTCCACCGAGAGGGTACGGATCCGGTTCCGGTCGCCCGAAAGGCGCCGTTCCTCCACCCTCTCCAGATCGGGGAGGGAGATGGCGAACCAGACCGTCCCGACAGGCTTCCCTGGCATCCCACCGCCGGGTCCGGCGATCCCGGTGACGGCAGCGCCCACCTCCACCTGCAGGGCGCTCCGAATCCCCTGCGCCATGGCCGTCGCCACCTCGGCCGACACCGCGCCGTACGTCGACAGGAGTGACCGGGAGACCCCGAGCTCGGACAGCTTCACCCGGTCCGCGTACGCCACAATTCCCCCGGCGAAGTAGGAGGAGCTGCCCGGGACATCGGTGATGCGTGCCATCACCAGCCCCCCGGTACAACTCTCCGCGAGCCCCAGCATCCAGCGCCGCTCTCTGAGAAGCTCCCCGATCGTCCGCACGGATTCGGGATCCCCGGTGTCAGGCCGCCCGGTCACCGGCTGAACTCCCCGGAACCGTGGATGAGGGCTCGGTTCTGCCAGTAGTAGAGGCCCATCGAATAGACGGTGAGAAAGACCGCCAGACCGAGGGCGAGGGCGAGGACCGTCGCATGGAAGGGGGCCCAAATCTCCCAGAGAGCATCCCCTTCCCATCCTCGAGCCTCGGCCGCTCGGATCAGGACGTACCAGAGGATGAGGCTTCCCGAAAAGATGTTCTGGACGAAAGACTTGACCTTGCCCGACCATCCGGAGGAGATGACGGAGCCCCGACGGGCCGCCCAGCTCCGGGCGAGCGTGACCAGGATCTCCCTCCCGAAGATGACCGCCACGACCCAGAGGGGCAGCGGCCCCCACCAGGGCAGATCCGTGAGTGGGTCCGGTCGATGAGAGACGATGTAGAAGGGCAGGAAGGTCGCTACGAGGAGCAGCTTGTCCGCCAGCGGATCGAGGAGCTTTCCGGTGTCGGTGACCCACCCGTGCTTCCGGGCCAGATACCCGTCCCAGAGATCGCTGACCGCAGCCGCCGAGAAGAGGAAGAAGGCGGTGAGGAGATGGGAGATCTCGGGCGAGAGGAGAAGCGCGAAAAGGATCGGACACGCGAGGATCCGAATCAGGGAGATCGCGTTGGGAAGGTTGAGCCGACTCATGGACATCTTGTGAGCTCAGCTCAACGTCTCGACCACCAGCTCGCTCGCAGCCTCGAAGGTGTCGACGACGCCCGATCCCTTCGTCGCCACCGCTTCAAGCTCGGGCACGCCGTCGGGATTGAGTTGTGCCCGCAGCTCCGGCACGGAGCTCACATCCTCCAGGTCTCGCTTGTTGTATTGCAGGACGAGGGGGATCGCGGAAGGCTTCTCCACATGGCTCTCCAGGGATTCGCGGAGGCTATGCATCGCTTCGATGTTCGCGGCTGAGCGGTGGCGCTGAGAGTCGGCCACGAAGACGATCCCGTCCACGCCCTGAAGGATGAGCTTCGGACTCGCGCTGAAGTGGACCTGTCCCGGGACGGCATAGAGGTGGAATCGTGCCTTGAACCCCTGAATGCGCCCCAGATCGACTGGCAGGAAGTCGAAGAAGAGCGTCCGGTCGGCCTCGGTGGAAAGCGAGATCATCTTGCCTCTCGTGGCCGGGTCCACTCGCGAGTAGAGATGTCGGAGGTTGGTGGTCTTTCCGGCGAGCGCGGGGCCGTAGTAGACGATCTTGCAGTTGATCTCCCGGCGGGCGTAGTTGATCATCGGCATGGGCGTATCCCCCTGCCGGCGCGCGGCCGATGCCTTTCCGATGACTCCACCCCAGCGTTCGCCTCGACAGCAACGCAGGGTCCTGGCCTCAGACTCACGCGGCGGGTTCCTCGATCGCGCCAGCGCGGCTCAGCGCCTCCCTCTCCATCCGAGCGATCACGGCCCGCGCCCGACTCCGAAGCAGGCTTCGGGGTTCCCACGAGATGTAGTCCCGGAGGAGATTGATGTGGTCGACGGAGGGTCGCTGGCGAGCGATGTGCTCAAGCGCGGCCAGCCGTCTCAGCGCCAGAGGATTGAACAGATTCCTCCGCTGTCGGCTGATCTGGTCCCTCACGACCAGTGTCGCCACCATCCCCGCGGCCGCCACCGCCAACGCCGTGACCCCCGTGATGCGCAACCACTGCTTGGTTTCTTCCTGCATGCCTCCCGACCTCCTTGCGGGGAGCCCCCGGGCTCCCGCTCACATCTCACGCCGACCTGAAAGGGCTTCCGCCAGCGTGGAATGATCGACGTATTCCAGATCGCTTCCTACCGGGATCCCCCTCGCCAGCCTCGTCACCCGGGGACCGATCGACCGGACCAGTTCCTCAAGGTAGACTGCCGTTGCCTCTCCTTCAACGGAAGGGTTCGTGGCAAGGATCACCTCGCGGACTTCCCCCTCCGAGCCCCGGATGCGCTGCACGAGCTCGTCCACCCGCAGGTCTTCCGGTCCGACCCCGTCGAGGGGCGACAGCCGCCCCCCCAGGACATGGTACAAGCCTCGAAACTGACCGCTCCCGTCAATCGATCGAACGTCGACGGCGGTTTCCACCACGCAGATCACCGATCGGTCCCGTTCCGGATCCGAACAGATGGCACACCGCTCGGACTCCGAGAAGTTGCCGCAGGTCGAGCACGGCCGGATCCGCTCCACGAGGGCGAGGATCGAGCGGGCCAACCGCCGGCCTTCCTCCGGCGGAGATTTCATGAGGTGGTGGACGAGTCGAGTGGCGGTTTTGGGCCCCACTCCGGGGAGCCGCCCGAAATGACGGACCACCTCGTCGATGACGGACATGCGTCCGCGTCAGAATAGCCCGGGAAGCTTCATGGGAAAGGGAAGCCCTCCCGCCAGCTTCTGCATCTCCTCATCGTAACTTCTTCGGGCCTTGGTCTGGGCTTCGGAAATCGCCGCCAGGACGAGGTCCTCGAGCATCTCGACATCGTCCGGATCGACGACGGCGGGGTCGATCGACACGGCCCGGACTTCACCCTTGCCGTTGACCGAGACCTCGACCATCCCTCCGCCGGAGGACGCGGAGACTTCCTTCTTTTCCAGGTTCTCCTTGATATCCGACATCTGGGACTGCATCTGCTGTCCCATCTGGAGAAGCTTTTGCATGTTCATTGTGGGCGTCCCTGTGAAAAGGGTCCGGAAGGCCCGGCGGGCCTCCGGACCCGAAAGAGAATCGCAACGCGACCTCGGGTCTAATCGAGGAGTTCGAGGTCCAGGGTTTCTACCGCCGACTGGAGGCCGGGTTCCTCCTCGAGCAGGTCTCGCAAGCGGCCGGATTTCGCCTCATCGGAAGAGATTCTGCCGGGCCCCTCTGTTCCTGCCACCGGCGCCCCCTCCACCCTGATCGACGGGTGGCCATCCGTACGGGCCGCCAACGCCGCCTCCAGCGACCGGAGCACCGGCGGCTCCGATAGTCTCTCCAAGCCGGGCCCCGGAGGCAGTCGGATGCTCAGCACCCCGGGTTTCTCCACACGGGCGTCGGCGCCCCGGAGGAGCGGGGTGAGACCTCTCGGAATGCCCTCTCCCTCATCCAGCAATCGCTTCCAGCTCGCCAGAAGCGACTCCAGCTTCGGGGTCTTTTCAGTGTCCGAGACAACTTCTGGACCGCTCTCCGAGCTCCGGCCCGAACGCTCGCCCGAATTTCCGCCCGAACTCCTGGAGGATCCGCTTTCCGCCCTGACGGGCTGCGTATCTGTCCCGGCGAGCCCGGGCTTCGGGAAGCCTGCCAGTCCCGCATCCGCGGGGGCTGCCGCGTCCGGGGGGTCGGGGAGGGGAGGCGGCTCCCCCCCGAGGGCCTTCAGGAGCCCCTCGAGCTCGATGGTCCGATCCAGGTAGGAGTAGCGGAGGAGCAGGAGCTCCAGGAGAACCCTGGGCTGCCCGCTTCTCCGCAGGCCCCCCTGAACTTCGGCCTCCACGGCGAGCTTGAGCATCCGGACCAGATCCGCCGCGCCGAAGCGATCGGCTCGCTCGCGCCACTGCTCCTCCCGCTCCTCGGGAAGCTCGGCTCGATCCCCCCCGACCCGAAGTCTGAGGAGGGTTCGGAAGCCCTCGACCATGCCGCGGTAGAACTCGTAGAGGTCGTGCCCTTCGTCGATCACCTCCTCGATCAGGCGAAGGAGCCCGCCCCGATCGCGCGAGGCAAGCAGGTCGAAGAGCTCCAGGTACTTTTCTTCCGCCACCAGCCCGAGAACCCGCCGCGTGGACTCGGCCGTAACCTCCCCTTCCGAGAGGGAGAGAATCTGATCGAGAAGGGAGAGGGCGTCCCGCATCCCTCCATCAGCCCGTCGCGCAATCAGCCGGAGCGCCTCCTCGGACGCCTCCCCGCCTTCGAGATCGAGGACCACGCGAAGGCGCCCCACGATCTCGGCGACGCCCAGCCGTCGGAAGTCGAAGCGCTGGCACCGCGAGAGGATGGGCGACGCCGACTGCTCGATCTTCTGCGGTTCGGTCGTCGCGAAGATGAAGATCACTCCGGGCGGCGGCTCCTCGATGATCTTGAGAAGCGCGTTCCAGGCCTCCCGGGTGAGCATGTGCGCCTCGTCCACGATGTAGACCTTCGAGCGACCTTCTTCGGACGGCGCGTACATGGCCCGCTCGCGCAACTCCCGAGCATCGTCCACCCCTCGATTCGACGCCGCATCGATCTCGACGACATCGAGGGAGGTCGTTCCCTTCCAGATTCGCCCGCAGTTCTCGCACTCCCCGCACGGCTCCCCGTCGTCCTCGCGGCGGACGCAGTTCAGCGACATGGCGAGAACCCGGGCCAACGTGGTCTTCCCGATGCCCCGGGGACCGCAGAAGAGGTAGGCATGCCCGACCCGGTCCGTCAGAACAGCCCGACGCAACGTCTCCGAAACATGCTCCTGAGCGGTCACATCGGCGAACCGCCGGGGCCTATAGCTTCGGGCGAGCGCGGTCTTCGACACGTGGGTCGTGGCCGGAAAGAGGTTTCAGGGACCGGATTCAGGGCCCGGGGAAGGTACTGGGTGGGCGCCGGGCGAGGGACAAAAAAAATATGCCCCAGGTGAACCGTAGCACCGATCACCACACTTACCGCTGCTACCGGCGAGGTCCTGACGGGATTCGTGGGCTTTCGATCTACGAACCTGGGGCACGTCCAAAACCTATTCCATCCGGGACCGGACGTCAACGGGAAAGGGGACCTGACGCCCACCGGCACCACGGGAGAAACGCCGGGTCCGGGAATCGAGGCCGGGGCTTCTCAACCGTCTCCGATCCGCCACGCGTCCGGGAAGTGTCGGATCCGGGGCGCCCCCCTGGGTCCGACCTCCACCGAGACCGCATCGAAGCGAAGCACGCCGCCTCGGAGCTCCCCCGACCCTCGAGCTCGCAGCCAGGCACGAGCCACACGCTCCACCTCCTTCCGCTTCCGGGGCGTCACCGCCTCGAGTGGATGCCCGAAGCCCGCTCCGAAGCGGGTCTTCACCTCCACGAATGCGAGGATTCGCCCCTTGCGGACGACGAGGTCCAACTCGACCGGCCCGGCGCGCCAGTTGCGGTCGAGAATCGTCCAACCGCGGTCGTGGAGATGTCGAGCCACGAGCGCCTCCCCCCAGCGCCCCTTTTCAGTGCTCGATGGGACCTGCGGACTCGCCGGTGATTGCCTGCTCTCCGGAGCTACCCCGTCCTCGTGCCCTCCCTCGACATCCCCGTCCATCCCTCCCCCGTGGTGCCCGAGTCACATCGATCGCAGTCAGAGCGACCGCCGCGTCGCCCCGAGAATAGGACCTGGCCCTGTGCGGTACAATGGGAGAACCGGTCGGTCCGCCGGGCTCACTCCGTGGGTCCGAGGGAGAATCGGAAACCGTCTTCCCCCAGCACCACGGTCCCCTCGACCCCCATCGAGCGAAGCAGATCGGGAAGCGTGGATCGGTCGACCTCCGGATACATGTGCGTCACGACCAGGATCTCCGGATTGGCCACGGTTGCAATCTCGGCGAGTGAGGAAGGAGAGAGGTGGTTGTCGACCCCGGTGGAGTCGGCGACCGCGCACTCCGCGATCAGGAGACGAACCCCCTCGAAGAAGGGCCCCAGGGGCGGGTGGGGGCCGGTGTCCCCCGTGTACCCCATGTCGCCTCCGGCCATCCGCACCCGGAAAGCCAATGACTCGGGAGTGTGCGGTGTCGAATGCGCCGCTATCGTCAATTCCCCCGAGGGATGTTCCCAGACGGATCCGGAATCCAACTCGATCACGGAAAGGGGGAATCCGGGATCGAGAATGAAGTCTCCGTGGGCTTCCGCCAGGCTTCCGAGCAGCTCCCCGGTGCCTCGGGGCCCGAGGATCGAGCGAGCGCGCTGCCGCCCCTCCGGGACTCCGTGCTTCCACGCCCAGAGGAGGGGGGCGAGGTCCCCGAAGTGATCGGTGTGGAAATGGCTCAGCACGACGTGGTCGATCGCCGCCCAATCCAGCCCTATCCCGGCCATTCCGTGGACGACGCCGGACCCACAGTCCAGGAGCACCGCAGCCCATTCCGACTCGAGGAGGTGTCCGGCCGAGCGATGCTCGTCGTCGGGAAGGAGAGTCCCCGAGCCCACCACCGTCACCTCCATCGTCACGCTCCGGCCGTCTCGAGCGCTTCATCGAGGCGCACCCCGACGATCGAGCTCACCCCGGGCTCCTCCATCGTGACCCCGTAGATCCAGTCCGCGGCCTCGATGGTCCTCGGGTTGTGCGTGATCACGACGAACTGGCTCCGGTCCTTGAATTCCTGGAGGAGACGGATGAACCGATCGATGTTCGATTCGTCGAGCGGGGCATCCACTTCGTCCAGAACACAGAACGGTGAGGGCTTCACGAGGTAGATCCCGAAGAGGAGCGAGAGCGCCGTGAGGGCCCGCTCACCGCCCGAAAGCAGATCGATCCTCTGGGCCCGCTTCCCCCCAGGAGCGGCCTGGATCTCGATCGTCGATTCGAGGGGATCGTCCGGATCTGTCAGGCGCAGGTCGCACTCTCCGCCTTCGAACAAGCGCCGAAAGGTGTCGCGAAAGTTCTCCCGGATCGCCTCGAAGCACTCGAGGAAGAGCCGCGTCGCCGTCCGATTGATCTCCTGGATCGCTTTCTCGAGGTCGTCCCGAGCCCGGACCAGATCGTCGCGCTGCCCTACCAGAAATTCCAGTCGCGCGCTCTCTTCCTGGTGCTCCTCCACCGCGAGCATGTTGACCGGTCCGAGCCGATCCAACGTGACCGCGAGCTCACGAATCTCCGTCTCCAACTGGTCTTCAGACCCTTCCTCGACGGGTTCGGCCTCCTCCACGAGCTGGTCGAAGGACCGGGCCCACTCCCCCTCGAGTCGATCCCTCATTCGGGCCATCTTCCCCTCCAGCTCGCTCGCTTCCAGCTCCAGGGCGTGGCGCCCTTCCGACATTTCCCGTTCCTCGGCCCGGGCCGCCCGGACGCCGCTCTCCGCCTCCGTCAACCGCTCGTGGAGCTCGCCGGCGCTCTCGTCCGCCTTTCCGAGCTCCTCGCCGACGGCGTCCCGAAGCTCGAAGAGCTGTTCCAACGCCACCCCTCCTTCCGCTCGCTGGACCCGAACGCGCTCGAGCTCGTCCTCGAGCTCCTCCTCCTCCCGACTCAGGGCGTCGAGGCGCTCGCGCGTCGCGCTGCGGTCTCGCTTGATGTCCTCCATCCGTTCCCCGGCCCGAACCACCTCGCCTTCCAACCGCGACCTCTCCACGGCCAGCCTCGAGCCTTCGTCACGGATCTCCTCCCATGTCTCCCGCACATCGTCCAGGCGACGACGGGCCGCGGCGCCACGCTCGCTGACCTCCCCCTGTCGTTCCAGAAGACCCTGCCGTTCCTTGTGCGCCTCCTCGGCTCGCGCGCTCGATGTCTTGACGTCGGCCCGGGTGGATACGAGCCTCGCCTCGAGCTCGTCGATGGCGCGCTCGAGGCGCGCTCGCCGTTCGGATCGCTCCCCCTCCTCCGCTTGCGCTCGCCGCCACCCTTCCTCCGCCTCCCGCAGGCTCGATCGAGCCTCGTCCAACTTCCTTTCCAACTCGACGAGCTCGCCCTGGGCCGCCTCCCTCCGGTCCCGCAGAGACGCCCACTCCGCTTCCGCCCGGTCGGCCTCTTCTCCAAGCGACCGGAGCCGTTCCCTCCGCTCGAGCAAATCCATGGCGCCGAAGGGATTCCCGACGCCGACGACTCCACTTCGCTCCACCCACTCGCCCCCCCTGCCCACGCGATCCAACTCGAGACGCCCGGCAGATTCGGGTCCATTCCCCCAGGCGTCCGAGAGCTCCACTCCATCCAGAAGGGCGCTCACCCAGGGAGCCCCGGCTCCGCGCACCTCCACCCGGGCCAGCAGCTCCCCCGGAGCCTCGGCGACCGACACCCGGTCGAGAGGGAGGAGAAGCATGCCCCCTCCCCCGTCCCACGTGTCCCCGAACCATTCCATCAACCGCTCGGCCACCCCGGAGTCCCGAACCACGAGTGCGCGGAGGTGGACGCCCAGATACGCCTCCACCGCGGAAGAAACCTCGGGCTCCGGTTCGAGGAAGTCCGCGAGGATGCCCTCGACGCCCTCCACCTCGTCCTCCAGGACGGCCTGCACGGCCGGATCCAGCCCCTCCCGATCCTCTTCCATGCGCTCGAGGGCGCTCCGCCGTGCCGCGAGCTGGCCGGCGCGGTCCTGCGCCGTCAGCTCGTCCCCCCGGAGCCGCTCGAACGCCTCCCGGGACTCGCTCACCTCGGCCTCCAGGCCGTGCACACGTCGACGTCCCTCTTCCATCTTCTCCTTGCACGCCGCCACCTGGTCCGTGAAGAGGTCCCCCTGGGACCGCGACTCCTCGAGGGCCGAGCGCACCTCCGTGAGCTCCTCGGCGAGACTTTCCGCAACGCTCTCGCGCTCCGCGCGCCGCGCCTCTGCGGCCTCGACGTCCCCTTCGAGCTGTGCCGCACGCCGCGTCGTCTCGTGTTCGAGCCCCTCCGCCTCTCTGAGGTCGCTCCGCGCCGAAGCGAGCTCTTCTCCCACCTCCTCGACACTCCTCTCGTTCGCCGCGATGCTCTCGAGGACCCGGGTGAGCTCCGCCTGCGAGCGCTCCTGCCGTTCTCGCACGTCTTCGAGCTCCACGCCGCTCGCCTGGACACGGGCTTTCGCTTCCGTCCGCTCCTCGCCAATCGCGGCGATCCGTCGCCGTGCCTGCGCGGAGCGCTCCCCCGCCACCGCGAGCTCCCGCTCCCATCTGACGATCTCGTCCTTGATCTCTGCGGCTCGGGCCGCGATCCGCGCGCGCTCCTTCTCCAGGGACACCTGTTCGATCCGGATCGTCTCGACTCGACTCTCGGCCGCCTGGATCCTGGCCCGAAGGCCCTCGTCTCGCCCGGCCCCCTCTTCGAGCTGGGTGCGCACCAGGCTAAGGCGTTCCTCCAACCTCCCGGAGCGCAGGAGCGCAAGAGTGACCTCCAGGTCCAGCCTCCGCTTCCGGAGCTGGGCGTAGCGCTCGGCCCGACCCTTCTGCCTGGCGAGGGACCGGACCTTGCTCCTCACCTCGGCCACCAGATCTTCCAGGCGCTGCAGATCCACCTCGGCCCTCTCCAGCCTGCGAGCCGCCATCCTGCGACGATCCTTGTACTTCCCGACCCCGGCGGCCTCCTCGAACAGCCCACGGCGCTCCTCGGCTCGCTCGGAGAGGATGGCATCGATCATCCGGCTCTCGATGACGGAGTAGGCATTCGCGCCGAGGCCGGTGTCACGGCAAAGCTCCTGGATGTCGCGAAGGCGACACGCCGTCCGATTCAGATTGTAGTCGCTGCCCCCGTCCCGGTAGACGGTCCGTGCGATCTCGACCTCGGAGAAGGGCACCGGCAAGACCCCATCCCCGTTCTCGACCTCGATGGCGACCCATCCCCGGTTCACCGGTCGACGCGCCACCGTTCCCTGGAAGATCACCTCCTCCATGGTGGCTCCTCGAACGGCGGTGGGGCGCTGTTCTCCCAGAACCCATCGGATCGCGTCGGATATGTTCGACTTTCCGCACCCGTTCGGACCGACGATTGCCGTGATCCCGTCGTGAAACAGGATCTCCGTGCGATCCGCAAAGGACTTGAATCCCTGGAGTCGCAGCGCCTTCAGCCTCATTCCCTGGACATCGACCTTGTTCGGAGGGTCAGGATGGATTGGAGGGGCAGGAAGAGCCCGAGTCCAGCGGCCGTGGTCGGAACGGGAACGCCGGGAAGGGTGATGTAGCCAAGCCAGGCGGCGGCGAGGGCACCCCCGATCAGGACGAGCAGCAGGAGCAGGGCCCACGCCGCCCACCGTCCCACGGATCCGGGTGCCCGCTCCTTCCTCCGCTCGCTCTTCCGTGCGGGCGCCTCTGCGTCCGACACGTGAGTGGGCGCCTCCCCGCCTCCGACTCGTCCCTGGGGATGGAAGATGGCGAACTCGGGACCGTCCCACCCGCCGGCCGGAGCGCGATCCGCGAACCGAAGCACCCGGTCGCCCGACGCTACGAGTCCTTCCACGCCCTCGGCCTCGGCGGGAAGAAAGAGAAGGAGGAGAGCGCCGGAGTCACGAATCTCCGCAAGGAGCGAGAGACATCTGGGATTGGAATACGCGGCGTCGCCCTCGGCGATGGGGGTGCCTGCCGGAATGAACCGAAACCCGTCGTCCTCCCGGGCGGTGGCGACCCGGTCCAACGAAGCCCCGTAGACGATCGAGTCCACGAGACCTTCGCCGTGAGATCCGTCGACCCAGCGGTCCAACGATGCGTCTCGGAGATCGCCGTCGGCGAGAAGCACGCGACGTCCCTCCTCCGCCCATGCCTGCGCCAGGGCAACGGCGGCGCGCCCGGACCACCCCTCGCTCCTCGACTCAGCCTCCGAGAGGAGAATGACGATCTCCCCCTCGCCGGGCGCGGGGGCGGAGAGCTCGGCGGGAACCCGGAAGCCGGCGGGATCCACCTCAAAAACCTGTGGGGTCGAACCGTCCATGAACGGCAACCTAATCCGCAGGGTCGATACGGAGCAATCGCGCCCTCCGGGGGCGGAGAGCCGCGGGAAGGGACCGGTCGATCAGGGAGCGCTTACCTCTCCGAACTCCCGCCTGGGGGCATCGCCCCAAAGCTCCTCGAGCTGGTAGAACTCTCGGGTCGAGACGTGGAAGACGTGCACCACGAGGTCGATGTAGTCGATGAGGACCCACCGCCCGCTGTCCAGACCCTCCACATGATTCGCCCGCACGCCTTCTTTGCGGAGCTCGTCGATGATGTGCTCGGCCACGGCCTTGACCTGGACGTCCGAGGTTCCGCTGGCGAGGAGGAAGTAGTCCGTCGCGGAGGAGATGCCTCGCAGGTCCAACGAAAGCACGTCGAAGGCCTTCCGCTCGAGCGCAAGGGTGGCCGCCCGTTCGAGCACCGCGACCTCTCCGTCGCCGCCGGTCACGCTCGACGATCCATCCTGGACACGCTCGCCGACCCTCGACGTCCTCGACCCGGGATCAGTCTTCCTCCCGCTCCACGCGGACCTCCACCTCGACCTGAACATCCGTGATCAGGTTCAGGGCTACGTGGTAGATTCCGAGCTCCTTGATCGGCTCGTCGAGGAGCACCTGCTTTCGCGCCAATTCGAAGTCGAGGGTGCCGTCGTTCAGCTGCTCGACGATGTCGCTCGCAGAGACCGAGCCGAAGAGCCTTCCCTCCTCGGCGGCGCGCTCCCGGAAGGTCAGCACCGTCTCCTCGAGCTGAGAGGCCCGGCGCCGAGCCTCGAGATAGTCGCGCCGAGCCCGCTCCGTGCTCTGGCGCTGCTCCTCCTCGATCCGCTGGAGATTGGCTTCCGATGCCTCGTAGGCCAAGCCCTGCGGGAGCAGGTAGTTCCGCGCGTACCCCGGCTTCACCGATACGACTTCCCCGGATTCCCCGAGGTTCGGCACCGCCCGCTTCAGGATCAGCTTCATCACATCACTCCTTACCGGTTTCTCAATGTCTCACTCGCCCGGATCCCCTAACCCTCACCCGTCACCCCATCCATCCCGGCTCGGGACCGGAGGTCCAGCCACGAATCTCCCAGTCCGACGATCATCGCTCCCAGGATCAGGATCGGCCCCGCCAGGACCAGCCCCACCGCTACCAGAAGGCCGCTCAGAAGCGAGAGTCCTCCCGACAGGAAGAGGAGCACCCCCGCCCCTCGAAAGGCATAGAGGGCACCCATGAACACCATCACATTCACCCCGAGCCGACCCCATTCGCCGTCCCACCCCATCAGCAGGACCAGGATCAGTCCCGAGATGAAGACCCAGATCAGAGGGTCCGGAAATCGGAAGTCCCTCCAGCGGCCGAGTCCCCGGTCGGATCCATCCAGCACCCGCACGTGCAGCCACCAGGCCACCCCCAGACAAGCAAAGGTGCTAAGGCCGAGGAGTGAAGGGAAGAGGAGACTCTGAAACTCGACGGTCCGCGTGATCGCTTCCGAGAGCCCGGTCCCGTCACCCGAGCCCGCCATGAGCTCAAGAGCGGCGTCGGCGCTTGTCCGGATTCGTTGACGAACCATCTCCTCGGCGACTCCCCACCCTCCCGCGGAAGCCAGGACCACCGCCGCCCAGAATCCGGAACCGGCCACCGCGGCCAGACCTCGGATTGCGAAGGGTCGCTCAGGCCAGGCGAGGGACAGCCCGGCGAACCATCCCCCGGCAAGGATGGCCCAGCCCCGCTCCAGATACCACAGCTCTGCGGTCGGATCGCCCGCGAAGGCGATCACGAAGGCCGCGGCGCCGAGCAGAAACGCGCCGATGCGCGCTCCGCTCGTCGTGAGAGCCAGAAAGGCGAAGGCCACCACGATGATGAGCAGGGGCTGACCCACGGCCAGCGAAAGCCCCACGGCGAGGAGCCCCAGGGGGCGGAGCCATCGTCGCTCTGCTTCCCCGTCCACCTTCATGCGGCCTGCCGCTCAGCGATCGTGACTCTGCACGTAGGGAAGGAGCGCGAGATACCTGGCGCGCTTCACCGCCCGTCCGAGGGTTCTCTGGAATCGCGCCGGGACCTTGGTGGTCCGCTTGGGCAGGATCTTGCCTTGCTCCGTCACGAACCGGGAGAGGGTCGAGACGTCCTTGTAGTTGAGGAGCTCGATGCGCGGCCCGTCTATCCTCCGCCGCCGCCCCCTTCCACCCGAAAACTCCGGTGGAGAAGCCTCGCCGCGCCCCTCTTCTTCGTCTTCGTCCGGATCGTCGTCGTCCTCGTCGTCGTCCCGATCCTCGTCCTCGTCCTCGGAGTACGTCTCGGCCACGATCGACATCCCCGAGCTGGGCTCGCCCTCGTTGAGCACGACGAGGTAACGGAGAAGATCCTCGTCGAGCTTGAGCACCCTCTCGAACTCGGGGAGGTCCGACGGTTCTGCGGTGAACTGGGCAACTGCGTAGTAGCCCTGCATCTGGCCCTCGATCTCGTAGGCCAATTGCCGGACACCCCAGTGGTCCAGCGCCGTGATCTCAGCGCCTTCGCCGGACGTGACCCGTGCATGCAACTTTTCCAGCCGTTCGCCCACATCTTCTTCGGTGAGCGAAGGGTGGAAGATATAGACGACCTCGTAATCTCTCATCTCGGTTCGTTCCCTCGGTCCGCGTGATCACGGGCCCCACCCTCGTTGAGGTGG
>SLCK01000041.1 GCA_007125845.1 Gemmatimonadota bacterium | reverse complement strand
GGCCGGCCTGGTGATCCAGGCCGGACTCGGGGGCGTGAGCATCGACGAGGTGCAGCCTCCGGGCAAGCGGAGGATGGGTGCCGGGGACTGGTTGCGGGGAGGTGGACCCGGTCCGGGAGATCGTTTCCGATGATCTCCCGCCTCCACCTGGTGACCGACGACGAGGTTCTGGGAGCGGAGGGATTTGAGGGGCGGGCGCACGAGGCGATGGAGGCGGGGGCCGGAAAGGTCACGCTCCACCTGCGGGGTCCGAGGACCGCGGTTCGGCACCTCTGGGATGTCGCCGAGCGCTTGGCGCCGCGGGCGCGGCGGCTCGGGGTTCCCCTCCTGGTCAACGACCGGGTCGACGTGGCGATGGCCCTGGGGCTGGACGGGGTGCATCTGGGTGAACGGAGCTTTCCCGTGGCTACGGCGCGCCGACTTCTCGCCGTGGGGCTCGGGAGTGCTGCGACCCTCGTCGGGCGCTCCTTCCACGATCCGGAGGAGGCTCGGGAATCCGTGGGGCTGGAGGGGGTTCCGGACTTCTGCCTCGTCGGTACGCTCTTCGCCACGCCGTCGCACCCCGGCAGGGAGGGATCGGGTCCTTCCCGGGTAGGGGAGATGGCGGAGGCGGTGCCCGGCATACCGCTCATCGGGATCGGTGGCATCGATCGCTCTCGGCTGCCGGAGGTGATCACGGCGGGCGCGCACGGCGTCGCGGTGGTTAGGGCCGCATGGGCCGCAGAGCATCCGGGAAGAGCCGTTGCCGCATTGCTGGAGATGATCGCGGATTCGACTGGACGAGGATCGGATGAGTGACGAAGGTGGAGGAGAGGAGATCCCCCTCACGGTGAATGGCAAGGACAGAGCGGTGCCCGCCGGCCTCACCGTCCGGGGCCTGCTCGAGCACCTGGAGCTGGTCCCGGAGCTCGTGGTCGTGGAGCACAACCGTGAGATCGTCGACCGGTCCCGCTACAGTGAGGTGACGCTGGAAGCCGGGGATCGATTGGAGCTCGTCCATTTCGTCGGGGGCGGAAAGGCCGCCGAGCGGGACCTCGAGAACCGACTGTGAACGCCAAAGCTTCGGAAGCCATGACGATAGAGAGCAAGGACCTTGCAGACGCGGGGCCGGGGGGAGTCCAGGACGAACCGTTCCTCCTCGGCGACCGGGAATTCCAGTCCCGCTTGATCGTGGGAACCGGAAAATATCGTGACAACGAGACGATGGTGCGGGCCATCCGGGCCAGCGGCTCGGAGATGGTCACGGTTGCTGTCCGACGGGTGGAGCTGGATCGATCGAAGGAGGAGTCCATCCTTCACCAGCTGAGCCCGGAGGAGTTCTTCATCCTCCCGAACACGGCCGGCTGCTATACGGCCGAGGAGGCGGTCCGCTACGCACGCCTGGGCAGAGCGGCCGGCCTGAATGAGTGGGTGAAGCTGGAGGTCATCGGGGACGAGAGCACTCTCCTTCCGGATGTGCACGCCACCCTGGAGGCGGCTCGCATCCTCGTGGACGAGGGCTTCAAGGTGATGGCCTACACGAACGAGGACCTGGTGACCGCCCTCCGGCTCGAGGATGCCGGGTGCATCTCCGTAATGCCCCTGGCGAGCCCGATCGGGAGCGGGTTGGGACTCGTGAATCCCTACTACATTCGCGAGATCAAGTCTCGTCTCGAGGTGCCCGTGATCGTGGATGCCGGCGTGGGCACCGCTTCGGACGCGTGCGCCACCATGGAGCAGGGTGTGGACGGCGTGCTCATGAACACAGCGATCGCGGCGGCGGACCACCCCACCACCATGGCCAGGGCCATGAAGCTGGGAATCCAGGCCGGGCGTCTCGCCTACCTTGCCGGGCGCATGCCCTCTCGGGAGATCGCGGTTCCCTCCTCTCCCACGCACGGCATGCTCGACTGAGCGTCCGATGACGGCCACGGCGCCCCGGGTGCGGGCGCTCGCGCTCCTCCGCGAGGTGGATCGGGGCAGGCGCCTGGACCTCGCCTGGGAGGACGTCGCCGGGACCCTGTCCGAAGAGGATCGGGGCTGGGTGCACGAGCTTCTCTTCGGGACGATTCGATTCCGGGGCCGCCTGGACCACCTGCTCGAGCTGCACCTCCACCGGGGTGTGCGGTCGGTGTCCCCCGAGCTCCTGAGGGTGCTCCGCCTCGGGGCCTATCAGCTCCTTTTCATGGGCTCCGTGCCCGCCTATGCGGCCGTCTCGCAGTCTGTGGACCAGGGGCGGGAGGTCGGGGGGCGAAAGGGAGCGGGGCTGGTCAATGGCGTGCTGAGGAGCCTCGAGCGAGAGGGAGGAGGGCCGGAACGCTTCCCCTCGTTCAGCGACGATCCCGCCGGATACCTCACCACCTGGGGGTCGCATCCCCGGTGGCTCGTGGATCGGTGGCTCCGGAGGCTCGGCCCGGAGTCGGCGCGCCAGGTGGTGGAGGCGGGGAACCGAATCCCCGGCCTCTACCTCAGGCCACTCGCTCTCCCGGTCGAGGAAGCCGTCTTTCGCCTGGAGGGGGCGGGGATGCGGGCCCGTCCAGGCCCCGCCGGGAGCCGAACGGTGGAGGTGGGGCCGGGGACCTCGCCGACCGAGGCCCTCGATGTGGTTCCCGGCATGATTCAGGATCCGGCCGCTTCGCGGGTGGTCGACCTCGTGGGGGCGCGTGCGGGCGAGTGGTTGGGGGACCTCTGCGCGGCCCCCGGCGGTAAAGGAATAGGCGCTGCGGCCTCGGGAGCGCGGTTGATCGGGTGCGACCTCTCTCCCTCTCGCTTGCGGAAGATGCGAGATTCCCTTCGCAGGTTGGGGATGACGGAGCGTCTGGTCGTGGCGCGGGGCGAGACGCCTCCCTTTCGGAGCCTGGATGTGGTCCTTGTCGACGCGCCATGCACCGGGACCGCCACGCTGGCCCGGCATCCGGATGCCCGATGGCGCCTCGGTCCGGACGATCCGGATCGCCTCGCGACTGTCCAGGCAAGGATCTTGAAAGGAGCGGGAACGGCCGTTCGGCCGGGAGGGCGGTTGATCTACTCCACGTGCACGCTGGAGGCCGAGGAGAACTGGGCTCGCGTGGAGGCTTTCCTTCGCGAGCGTCCGGACTTCGCCCTCGACGAGGCGGGACTCATGGAAATCCTTCCGGGCGATGGGAGCACGGATGGAGCTTTTGCGGCTCGAATGAAGAGGAAAGGATGAATCTGGGCAGCTCGATGCGGCGGCGTCGCCCCCCCGGAGGACGTGGACCGAAGGAGGGGAAGAAGGCGCAGCGTGCAACCGGGGGCGGAGGACGGCTCCTGCTTTTCGCGGTGGGGATCGGCCTGGCGGGCTCGCTGGCCGGGTACCTTTATGCCTCGCACGTGCTCTACGCGGCTCCCGAGACCGAGGCCGAGGACCTCCGATCCATCCCGGACGTGCGAGGCATGGCGCTGGAGGAGGCCGAAACTTTCCTCCGGGAAACGGGGTTGCAATTGGGTATCGTAGACTCGATCCATCACCCGGACGTGATGACCGGGCAGGTGCTGGGTCAGAGCCCGCTCCCCGGCCAACTCGGCCTGCCGGCGGCGGATGTCGAGCTTTCGGTCAGCCTCGGCCCGGAGAGGCGGCCGGTGCCGGATGTGAGTCGTCTTCGGGTGGATCGCGCGATCACCGTACTCCAGACCACCGGGTTTCTCGTGCTGGTGGACTCCGTCGACGCGGACGTACCCGAGGGTCGAGTGGTGGCCACCGAGCCGGAGGCGGGGACCGAGCTGTCCCTTCCCTCCGAGGTCCGGCTCAACGTGAGCCTGGGCCCCGCGCTCATGCCGATGCCGGATCTGGTGGGATTGCAGGAAGCCTGGGCCCGGAATCTGTTGGCCTCGATGGGGCTCGAGGTCGGAGAGGTCGAGACACGGTTTCGCTTCGGGTTCAACCAGGGCGAGATCCTCGAGCACTTTCCGCCCGCGGATTCGCTGATCGCCCAGGGCGGCACCGTACGACTGGTCGTGGGTCGGGAAGGGTTCTTCCAGGGACCCTGAGGCGGGATAGGCGGGAAAGGCGGAATGGGCGTCGTCGTCCGAGGTGGGAAGCCACGCAGAGGTCCTCATGTCGAAAAAGCCATCGAACCTCCCGTACCTGATCGCCGGCATCGTGGCCGTGGCGATCATCCTGGCGGCATGGATGAGCCGGGACCGCTTTCAGCCGGTCGGACCCGGCGCCCAGGCCCCCATCTTCGAGGCCATGACGCTCGAGGGGGAGCCGGCCACTCTCCGGGACTACGAAGGGCAGGTGGTGCTTCTGAACATCTGGGCCACGTGGTGCCCCCCGTGCGTCTACGAGATGCCTTCCATGCAGCGGCTCTACGAGGAGCTCGAGGGACAGTCGTTCGAGATCGTGGCGGTGAGCATTGATGCTCCGAGAGGTGAGCGAGACGGTGTCGGAAGAGTGGGGGGCGACATCCGAGAATTCGCCGAGACCCACTCCCTCACCTTCCCGATCCTCCACGATCCCCAGGGTCGCATCCAGCGGACCTATCAGACCACCGGGGTGCCCGAATCCTTCGTGATCGGGAAAGACGGGGTGATCTACCGGAAGGTGTCGGGGGCCACCGAGTGGGATCAGCCCGAGTACATCGACTTCATCCGCAGGTTGCTCGACGAGGAGGTGTAGGTAGGTGGGTTCCCTCTCGGGCTTCTTCACCCGGAACTGGACGCTCAAGCTCTCGGCCTTCGGCATCGCACTCCTCCTCTGGGTAGGCGTCCGGGTGGAGGCCCCGAACCGACAGGAGTTTCCCGGGGTCCCGGTTCGGGTCGACCTGGGCGATCCCCAGTGGACGCTCGTCGGGGAACCGGTCCCCGGCTCCGTCGTGGTTCGCTTCGGAGGCCCGTCCCGGGAGCTCCTCCGCATGGCCGTCGACCGGCCCAACGTGGTGATTCCCCTCGAGCAGGTGGCTTCGGGCGACACCACGGTGGTCCTGCGCAATCAATGGATCCAGGTGCAGGACCGTCCGGGGGTGGTCGTGGAAGACATCCAGCCGTCCTCGGTGCGGCTGACCCTGGAACCGATCGAGCGGATCACCGCGCCTGCCGAGGTCCGGCTCGAGGGGCAGGTTCCGGAGGGATTCGCGATGTCCGCAGGCCCGATCGTCGACCCGGTGGAGATCCAGGTGCGGGGCCCCCGGAGCCGAGTGGCGGAACTCACGTCGGTGCCGCTCATGCCGGTGGATGTCTCCGACCTCAGGTCCTCCACCAGCGTCCCGGTCTCGGTGGACACGGTCGGGCTCGAGGGTCTCCAGGCTCAGCCGCGGACGGTGCAGGTGCAGTTCCAGATCGAGGACCGGGTGCAGCAGGTGATCAGCGGGATTCCGATCCGCTTTCCCGTGGGGTTCAGCAACGGCGAGGACTTCGAGATCCGGCCCACCACCGCCTCGGTGATCCTCCAGGGTGCGCGTTCCGCGGTCCAGAGGGCCGATCCCACGGCGCTCGATCTCGTGGTGGAAGTCCAGATGAACGACCTGCCGGAACCCGGGGAGGAGGTCGAGGCGTCCGTAGTCCTGGAGGGACTTCCCGACTTCGTGACGGGTGCGCCTCAACAGTCCGTGGTGACGCTGATTCGGAGGGGGGCGGGAGATCTATGACCGCACCCCTCATCCTGGGCATCGAAACCTCCTGCGACGAGACTTCCGCAGCCCTGCTCCGCGGGGAGGCCGAGATTCTCGGCCACTCGATCCTCTCCCAGGACGTGCACGCGATCTACGGGGGGGTCGTGCCGGAGCTCGCGGCGCGAGAGCACCTCTCGGCCCTGGACGATGTCGTGCGGGCTGCGCTGGAGCCGTCGCGGAGCTCGCTCGCGGACGTGGACGCCGTCGCGGTGACCGCGGGGCCCGGGCTGATCGGAGCGCTCCTCGTCGGGGTGTGCTGGGCGAAGGCCGCGGCCTTCGCGGTGGATCGTCCCCTGGTGGCGGTCCACCACATGGAGGCTCATCTCTTCTCGCCGTCTCTCGAAGACCTGGAGGCGACCCCCCCCTTCGTGGCGCTCCTGGTGTCGGGAGGGCACACGCTCCTCCTCCACGCCGAGGCGTGGGGCCGCTACCGGCTCCTCGGAGAGACGCGGGACGACGCGGCGGGGGAGGCATTCGACAAGGCGGCGAGGGTCCTGGATCTCCCGTACCCGGGCGGGCCTTCGGTGGAGAAGGCCGCGCGCGAGGGCGACGCGACGCGGCACCGCTTTCCGAGACCCATGCTGAAGTCGAGGCAGGACCCGTCCGACCCCTCCTATTTCGACTTCTCCTTCTCGGGACTCAAGACCGCGCTCGCCGCGCGAGTGGAGGAGCTCCGGGCCGCCGAGCGTCTCGAGGAGGAGAGGGCGCACGTGGCCGCCGGCTTTCAGGAAGCGGTGGTGGACACTCTCGTCTCGAAGACGTTGCGCGCGGTGGAAGCCACGGGGTGCTCCCGCGTGCTCCTCGGCGGCGGCGTCTCCGCGAACCGGGCGCTCAAGTGGGAGATGGAGAGCCGGTTGGGGGTTGATGGTCGACTGTTCACGGCCTCGCCCCGACTCTCGATGGACAACGCGGCGATGATCGCCAGAGCGGCCTCATTCCGACTCTCCAGGGGGGAGATCGCGGACCCGGAGCTCAACGCCGACGCGACCCTCCCCTTTCCCGGACTGGAGAGGCGGGCGGTCTAGCGGACCCTGCGGCCTTTCCAAGACTATGGTGACAATCGTACACGGGTCGGACCTCCATTTTGGGAAGCCCCACGACCCGGAGGTCGCGGAGGCCTTCCTGGAGAGTGCCCACGAGCTCTCTCCACAGGTCCTCGTGCTCTCGGGGGATTTCACGCAGAGGGCGAAGGTGCGGGAGTACGAGGCGGCCCAGGCCTTCCTGGAGCGACTTCCGCCCGTCCCGCGCGTCGTCACTCCGGGCAATCATGACGTCCCGCTCTACCGGGTCTTCGAGCGGCTCTTCGCTCCCTTCCGGAACTACCGTACGTACATCCGGGAAGAACTGGATACGGTGACCCGGGTCCCCGGACTCACCGTGGTGTCGCTGAATACGGCCGCGCCGCGCAGGGCGATCGTGAACGGACGCATCCGGTCCCGACAGTTGAGGTTCGCGAGAGACGCCTTTCGACGGGCGCCGGCCGGCGACTTGAGGGCCGTGGTGGCCCATCACCACCTGGCTCCCGCGCCGGACTACGAGAAGGATCATCCGCTTCCCAGGGCACGGCGGGTGCTCGACGCCCTGAAGGCCATGGGAGTGGAGCTCGTCATGGGAGGCCACCTCCACCGTGCCTACATCGGAAACTCGCTCGATGTCTATCCCGGAAAGGACCGGAGCCGAGGCATCGTCATCGCGCAGAGCGGGACGACGACGTCCCGTCGAGGGCGGGCCCGGGAGCAGGCGAAGAACTCTTTCAATGTGGTGCGCCTTGGAGAAGGGTACCTGGAGGTGACCCACTACATGTACTTCTCGGAGCGCGGTGATTTCGCCCCGCTCAGCGTCCACGCCTTTCCCCGCTCGCCGAATCGGTGGTTCCACCGCGACCGCATCATTCCCGCGTCCGGGGCGGCTCGTGCCGCAACGGGCGAGCCTCCCGCCCCATCCGGCGAGCCCCCCATGAAGGATCGCCGATGAGCCGCCAGGCTGCAGCCGGCTCCGGGAATCCCGAGCGGGCCCCGGTCCATTCGGTCCTTGCGCGGGGGCTCCTCCTCCTTCTCCCCCTCTGGCTCTCGCTGGGGGTCGATGCGGCACAGGCCCAGACGGCGACGCGTCCCGAGGTCCGGTCCCTTCAGTTCGAGGGGAACGACACCTTCGGCGACCGGGCGCTCGCGAACTCGATCCTGACTCGCGCGTCCGCGTGCCGTTCGTTCATCCTGACTCCATTCTGTTGGGGCGACCGCGGGTTTGCGGTGGACCGCGCGTTCCTGAATCCGAGGGTGTTCAGGGAGGACTACGTCCGCATCCACCTCTTCTATCGGCAGAGGGGATTCCGGGAGGTGCAGGTCGACACCGTCGTGAACCGGCGGGACGCCGAGGTGGACATCACCTTCCGGATCGCGGAGGGCGATCCCCACCGGGTCACCTCCCTGGACATCGTTGGGCTCGAGGCGCTCGACTCGCCGAGCCTCACGGAGGACCTTCCGCTCCAGGTCGGGGACCCGCTCAACATGATCGTCCTGGAGGCGGTGCGGGACACCCTGGAGCGGCGACTCCAGAACGAGGGGTACGCCCATGTGGACGTCCTCCGGAACCTTTTCATTCCGGCGGATTCCCGTGAGGCGGAAGTGGAGTTCGACGTCTTCACGGGGCCCAGGGCTCGTTTTGGACCGATTGAGGTCGTGGGCAATCAGAACGTGTCCGACCAGGTCGTCCGGCGGATGCTCCCCTTCCAGGAGGGGAGCTTCTACAGCCAGGAGCTCCTCTTCGAAGCCCAGCGGAACGTCTACAATCTCGAGATCTTCCGACACGCCGCGATCGACCAGGACCTCGATCATCAGCCCGACAGCATCGTCCCGCTGCAGGTTCAGGTGAACGAGGGGAACACGCACCGGGTGCGGACGGGCGGGGGCTGGAATACGGCGGAGTGCTTCAGCTCGGAATCGCGGTGGTCGAGCCGAAACTTCAGGGGTGGCGCACGGAGACTCGTCGTCCGCGGCCGCGTCTCGAACATCCTCACTCCCGAGCTCGACGAATCGATCTGCTCGGCGGCGGGCACCGACGTCTACGGGGAGCTGAACTGGGTCGTGTCGGCCGATTTCACCCAACCCTTCATCTTCTCTCCCAGAAATTCCTTCTCGGCCTCCATCTTCGCCGAGCGCCAGAGCCTCCAGGACATCTTCGTCCGGCAGGCGCTCGGGCTCAACCTCGGCCTCACCAGGACCCTGGGCCGGGGGACACCGCTCACCTTCTCCTACCGCCCGCAGCTGGCGCGCCTGGACGCGGCCGAAGTCTTCTTCTGCACCAGCTTCCTGGTCTGCGATCCCGTCGAGATCGACATCCTTCAGGCCTCCAATCGACTCTCACCGATCGGGGTCTCCCTCTCCAGGAACCGCACGGACCGGGCGATCTCCCCCACCGGGGGGTACAGCGCGCTGATCGACGTCGAGCATGCCTCCGCCGCGACCCTCTCGGACTACGCCTACGAGCGGGCGGTGGCCGACGTCAGCGTGTTTCACGAAGTGATCGAGGATCTCGTCGTCGCGGGGAGGCTCCGTGGCGGCTGGCTCCGTCCCCGGGAGTTCACGGGGCTGAGGGCGCTCGCACAAGGCATTCCCAGGGTCGCGCATCCTCAGAAGCGCTTCTACGCGGGGGGGTCGAACTCGGTCCGGGGATACGCCCAGAACCAGCTCGGTCCCCAGGTGGTCTCCGCCCAGGTGGAGGATCTGGTCTTTCCGGTCGGCGGTCGGGAGGAGGCCCTCTGCTCACCGGAGGCCGTCGCAGCCCTTTCCTGCGACGCCTCGGGGCTCGAGCCCGAGCGCTTCTTCCAGCGCCCCACCGGAGGCGGTCAGCTCGTGGAAGGAAACCTGGAGCTTCGCTTCCCCATCTGGGGCTCAACCGTCGGAGGCGCGGCCTTCGTGGACTTCGGGCGCGTGTGGGACAGCTCCGAGTCCGTGAGCAGGAGCGACGTGGTCTTCACTCCGGGATTCGGAGTGCGCTACGGCACGCCCATCGGTCCGATTCGGGTCGACCTCGCCTATCGGCCCTCGGAGAGCAGGCAACTTCCGGTGGTGACGTCGCGTCTCCGGCCCTTCGACCCGGCGACGGATGCGGAAGGGGCGAGGCTCCGGGGTCCGGACGGTCGAGTGCTGGACTGGGTCGTTCTGGAAGACCTCGCGCTCCTCGACCCCCGCGTGCCCTTCGAGCTGGGCGGGGAATCGGTGTGGGACCGGATCCAGATCCACTTCTCGATCGGGCAGGCCTTCTGACCATGGCGACGACGCTGAGGGTCTTCGGGTGGATTGGAGCCGGGCTCGTCCTCCTCCTCCTCGTCCTGGTGGGGGCAGTGTACATCCTCCTCCAGACCCAGCCGGGCCATGACTTCGCCTTGCGCACGGCGCTGAACCAGTTGCCCCGCTACATCGACGGGGACGTGGCCGTGGACGGGCTCAGGTCCGACGGCCTCCTGCGCGGGGTGACTCTGCACGGGGTCGCGATCCGGGACCCGGAGGGCCGCCCCTTCCTGGAGGCGGACTCGATCCGGGTGCAGTACTCCCTTCGGGAAATCCTGCGCAGAGAGCTCGTGTTCGTCCCGGCCGACATCTGGCGACCCCGGGTCACGATCGAGACGCTGCACGGGGACACCCGCTCCAACCTCGAGCGGATCTTCGCGGGCGACCGGGAGGAGCCCGGTGAAGGGCCCGGGTTCTCCATCTCCCTCCGGAGGGCCGCGGTGCACGACGGAGAGTTGGTCGTTCGTCTCCCGGCGGATGAAGACGAGCTTCCCGACCGCGGGATCACGGAGGTGCTGGTGCGGGATGGACAACCGGACGGGGCCGCCGAGCATTACCGGCTCTTCCGTTTCTCCGATCTGGACATGAGGATCGCGGAGGCCGACCTGCTCGATCCCGACGGGGAGGGGGAGCGGGTCGAGTTCCAGTCTCTCTCGTTGACCGGCCACATCCTGGACGAGCCCTTCCGGATCGACGAGCTCGTCGGGACGCTCACCCGGCGGGGAAGTCAGGTCGCCATCGAGGGCGAGCGGATCCGGCTTCCGGGTTCGGAGCTCGCGGGCCGGGCGACCTTCGACTGGCAGAGTCTGGAAGTGGACGTGGAGTTGGACGCGCCGACCCTCCGGCTCGCGGACCTCCGTTGGATCGACGAGCGAGTTCCGGACGGAGAGGGGACTCTCTCTCTGAGCGGCGTCGGGCACCTGGATGCGAGCCAGTGGCGGGTCACCTCCGCCGACATGCAGATCGGGGAGAGCCGCGTCGTGGGTGACTTCGGACTCGATCTGGAAGACGGGCCACGACTGGCGGACACGTCCGTGGAGCTTCTGCCCTTCGCGCTGAGCGAGCTGGATCCCTGGCTGGATGAGCCGCTCCCGATCGACGGACGCGTGCGTGGGCGCCTGAGCGCTTCGGGGCCGCTGGGTGCGCTCGCGGTGCAGGGCTCGCTCAGCTACGAGGAGCCGGAGAGGGAGCTCGCCTTCTCGACCGCGGAGTTCGACGGGCTCCTCCACCTCGGGGAGTCGCCGGAAGTCAGCGAGTTCTCCCTCGTGATCGACCCGCTGGATTTCGCCACGCTGGAGCTCATCGCTCCCGACCTCCCGATAGCCGGGGAGGGGCGGTTGCACGTGGAGGCCTCGGGTGGGCTCGCTTCGGGGGTGAACCTCACGGCCGAGCTCGAGCACCGCATTGCCGGCGCCGACGGGGTCTTCTCGTCGAGGATCGTCGCGGTGGGATCGGTGAGCACCACGGGAGGGGAGGAGCCTGAGCTGCAGCTGGCGCTGTCCACCACGCTGAGCCCGCTTTCGCTCGACGGTCTGGCGCTCGGATTGGACCGGGAGCTGCCCGTCACCGGGGAGCTGTCCGGGCCGGTCCGGGTGGACGGCGTCCTGGCCGATCTCGGGCTCGTGGGGAGACTCGAGACTCCGGCGGGGATCCTCGAAGCGGAGGCGCGCATCGACGCCCGCGATCCCGCTGCCGGTTACCGGGCGAGCGGGGTCCTCGAGGAATTCCGTCTCCACCAGCTCGTGGAAGCGCTGCCCGAGCCGACGGTCCTGAACGGAAGCTTCCTGCTCGATGGCTCCGGCTTCGAATTCGAGGAGCTCGCCGGCGAGCTCCGGCTCGGGCTGGGGGGCTCCCGGATCGGCGGGGCGGAGGTCGAGCGGCTGGATACGCACCTGATGGCCGCCGGAGGCCGGCTCTCGATCGAGGAGCTGGAGCTGGCCTCGTCGTTCCTCATGGTATCCGGCAGCGGGGATCTGGCGCTCCGGGATGGGGAGCCGGAGGGCGAGGTGTTTCTCGTGTGGGAGGCGGAGTCGCTGAGCGAGATCCGGCCGATCTACCTGGGGGAGGAGCCGATCGCGGCCGACACCTTGACCGACCTTGAGCGGGAGATCCTCAGAATGGACGGCATCGATCCCGACACGCTGGGCACCGAGGAGGAGATCGTCCTCGAAGGGCGGGCCTTCGGAGAGGTCACATTGCGGGGCGGGGTGAACGACCTCGGAGTGGACGGGTTCTCGGAGTTGCAGGACGGGGGCTTCGGGGCGCTCGCGGCGACTCGCGCACGGGTCGACTTCCTGGGGTGGTGGGGCGGACAGGAGGACTGGGAGGCGTCGGGAAGCTTCGATGTCGGAGACTTCCGCATTGGTGAGTTCGACTTCATCGCGGCGGCCGGGGAGATCGAGTACGCGCCCGGGGCGGGTGAGATCCACCTGGACGTTTGGCGAAGCGAGGGGGAAGGCTTTCGCCTCCAGAGTGCCTTCTCGCACGACTCGGTAAGGGTGGAGCTCGACCTCGAGAGCCTGGCCCTGGAGTTCGACGATGCCGAGTGGAGGCTGGATGCTCCCGCCTGGATCGCCGCGACCCGGTCCTCGGTCGAGGTGGATCGCCTGCGACTCGTTCGCCCGTCAGGGATGGCCGCCGAGGAGGTTCGGTTCGAGGCCGGGGGCGTGCTTGACCTGGACGGGGACTCCGACTTCACGATGGAAGTCGCGGGCATGGAGCTCCACCGGCTCGGTCAGATCCTCCAGGCGGACCAGCTCCCGGAAGGCACTCTCGCCCTCGACGTCTCCGTGCGCGGTCCCGCCGGGGCGCCGAGGATCGAGGGCACCTTCCATGTGCTCGACTTCGCCTCGAACGGCGCGCACCTCTCCCGGGTCGAAGGGACGCTGGAGTACGCCGATCAACTGGTCGTCACGAACATGTTCGCCGAGTTGGACGGTCAGCCGCTCCTTTCCCTCGAGGGACGGGTGCCGGCAAACCTCGCCTTCGAGCGGGTGGAGGACCGGTTCCCGGACCGGAACGTCGACTTGACCCTCGTCGTGGACTCCCTGCCCGCAGCCACGGCCCTCGCCTTCCTGGAGGCGCTGGAGGAGGTGGAGGGCTCCCTGGACGGCACCATTCAGCTCCGCGGCACGCCCCGGGAGCTCCGCCCCAGCGGGGAGCTCCGGCTGCGGGACGGGGGCTTGTCCCTCCCTGAACTGGGCGTATTCACCACGGGGATCAGCGCCGACATGCGCTTGCGAGAGGACCGCGTGGTGGAGGTGGAGGGCTCGGCGCGAGCCCGGGGAACGGCCCAGGTCTCGGGGACCATCTCGCTGGAGGAGCTGACCGATCCGGTGTTCGACCTGAGCATCTCGGCGAGTGGGTTCCAGGCCGTGGAGCGCAGGGACCTCACCTCGCGCGTCGGCGGCGAGGTGACCCTGACCGGTTCGTTCACGGCTCCGCGGGTCGGCGGCACCGTGAGGGTTGAGCAGGGCTCCATCTTCCTGGAGGAGATCGCCCGGACGGCCGAGGTCATCGATCTCACCGATCCGGCCTTCTTCGACGTGGTCGACACCACGTTGGTCGCCGTGCGCCCCGTGGTCGAGGCCGCGCAGAACCCGTTCATCCAGAACCTCCGGGTGGACGTGGATCTCGACATCCAGAGGGATTTCTGGCTTCGGTCCCGGGAGATGGATGTGGAGATGGGGGGCGAGCTCATCGTGACCTTCGACCGGCCCGCCCGCGAGCTGCTTCTGCTCGGGTCCCTCGAGGCCACTCGGGGCGCCTACACCGCATTCGGCCGGCAATTCCAGGTGGTCGAGGGCACGATCGAGTTCGTAGGCACACCGGGGATCAATCCGAGCCTGACCATCGAGGCGGTGAACCGCCTCAGGCGCGAGGGCGGGGAGCCGCTGAACATCATCGCGCAGGTGGAGGGGACGCTGATCTCCCCCGAGGTGCGGCTCTCGACCGACGCCCAGCCTCCCATTGCCGAGTCCGACCTGATCAGCTACCTGATCTTCGGGCGTCCCTCCTACGCCCTCGCCTCGGGCGAGACTTCGGTCCTCCAGGGAGCGGCCGGGGCCGGGGTGAGCGTGGGAATCGGGACGCTCGCCACGCAGCTCGGCTCGGTCGTGGCCCAACAGTTCGGGGTCGACTACTTCCTGATCACGCAGTCCCAGGAAGGGGGAGGGCTCCAGACCGATTCCGGGTTCGGGGGCACCTTTGCGGACACCCAGATCGAGGTGGGTCAGTACGTCGGTCAGGATCTCTTCCTGGCCCTCGTCCTCCGGCCTCTGACCGGTCTCGGCACCCGTTCCCAGACGCAACTCCCGGGTGCGCGGCTGGAGTGGCGGTTCACCGACACCTGGACGATGGAGGGATTCGTCGAGGACCGCTTCGCGCGGGAGGGCGTGTCGGGGTTCGGTGAGCTCGGAATCCGTCTTTCGAAGGTCGTGGGGCTCTCCATCTTTCGCGAGTGGGGGTACTGAGCGCACCCCCGCGCCCGCGGGGCACCCCGGGAACCCCAGCGGGTATCAATCATGCCGGATCCGTCCCCCCTCCGGGGACCCCGGCGGGCGGACCGAAACCACCATTTCGAACAGCTCCTTCGATAGAGGGCGACGACACGATGATGCAGCAGTTCAAGGTCTTCACGTTGATGGCGGGGCTCACGGCCCTCCTGGTCGTGCTCGGCGGGTACTTCGCCGGGCAGCACGGCGCGGTGCTCTTCTTCTTCATTGCCGCCGTCATGAACTTCGGGATGTACTGGTTCAGCGACAAAGTGGTCCTGCGCATGTACAAGGCGAAGATCATCGGCCCGGAGGACGCTCCCGACCTCTACCGCATGGTGGACGAGCTCCGGCAGCGCGCCGGCCTTCCCATGCCGGTGGTTGCGCTGGCGCCCGCTCAACAGCCGAACGCCTTTGCGACGGGGCGCAGTCACAAGAAAGCCGTCGTCTGCGTGACCGCCGGCCTGATGCAGCTCGTCGACCGGAAGGAGCTCGAGGGCGTGATCGCGCACGAGCTGGCCCACATCAAGCACTACCACATGCTGGTGTCGACCATCGCGGCGACGATGGCGGGTGCGATCGCGCTCCTCGCTTCCGTGGCCCGCTGGGGAGCCATCCTGGGCGGCGGACGCGGCGGCGATCGCAATCCGATCGCGCTGATCGTCATGTCGATCATTGCTCCGATGGCCGCGATGATCGTCCAGATGGGGATCTCACGCGCGAACGAGTTCCAGGCGGACCGTACGGGCGCCGAGATCGCCGGCACTCCCGACGGACTGGCGAGCGCGCTGCAGCGCCTGGAGAGCGCCGCCCAGAGAATTCCGATGGAGGTGAATCCCGCGGCGGCTCAGCTCGCGATCGTCAACCCGCTCGCCGGGGTGCGCGGGCAGGCCTTCACGAAGCTCTTCCGGACGCATCCTCCGACGGAGGACCGGATCGCCCGTCTGCGGGAGCTGCGAGGCACCCTGGGTAGATGACCCAGAAGCTCGTCGTCCGGGGTGCCCGCGAACACAACCTCCAGGACTTCACCCTCGAGATCCCCCGGGAGAAGCTCGTCGTCGTCACGGGCATCTCCGGATCGGGAAAGAGCTCGCTGGCCTTCGACACGATCTATGCCGAAGGCCAGCGTCGTTATGTGGAGTCCCTGTCGGCGTACGCCCGCCAGTTCCTCGGGCTCATGGAGAAGCCCGACGTCGACGGAATCGAGGGACTCTCCCCGGCCATCGCGATCGAGCAGAAGACGATCTCCGGGAATCCCCGTTCCACCGTCGGGACGGTGACCGAGGTTTACGACTATCTGCGCCTGCTCTGGGCCCGGGTCGGGACTCCGCACTGTCCCGAGTGCGGCAGCGCCGTGGTGCGGCAGTCCGCGAGCCAGATCGTGGACCGGGTGCTGGCCCTGGACGAGGGGACGCGCATTGAGCTCCTCGCTCCCCTCGTCCGCGGACGGAAGGGCGAGTTCAGGGAGCTCTTCGAGCGGGTGCGAAAGGAGGGGTTCGCGAGGGTCCGGGTGGACGGGACGACCCACGACCTCACGGCTCCTCCTTCTCTCAACCGCTACGAGAACCACGACGTCGCGATCGTGGTCGACCGCCTCGTCGTCAAGCCCGAGGCGAGAGCCCGCCTCGCGGACTCGGTGGAAACCGCGCTCGGCCGGGCCGAAGGAATCGTGGAGGTGCTCGAACACACGCCGGGCGGGAACGGCCCGAGAAGTCACCTGTTCAGCGAACGCTACGCCTGCGTCCACTGCGACGTGAGCCTTCCGGAGCTGGAGCCTCGACAGTTCTCCTTCAACTCCCCGTACGGAGCCTGTCCCGACTGCGACGGGCTCGGGACGCGGAGGGAAGTCACCCCGGAGTTGATGATCGGCGACCCGTCCATCTCCGTCGCGGAGGGCGTGGTCCTGCCGTGGGGCGAGCCGAAGGGTCACCTGAAGAGCTCGATCCTGCCCGGCCTGGCCGAGGCGTACGAGTTCGACGTCGCCGCTCCATGGGGAGAGCTTTCGGAGGAGGTGCGTTCGGCGATCCTCTTCGGGTCGGGGAAGATGAAGATCCGTTTTCCGTACCGGCGCAAGGGGCGGGACCGAAGCTACACGGAGGTCTGGGAGGGCGTCGTGGCGAACGTCGCACGCCGCTTTCAGGAGACGTCTTCCGAGACCGTGCGCGGACAGCTCTCCCGCTTCATGACGTCGCTGACCTGTGGCGGTTGTGGGGGAGCGCGGTTGCGTGCCGACTCCCTGGCGGTGACGGTGGGAGGCCGCACGCTCGGCGAGGTGACCAGCCTCTCGGTGTCGGACGCCCGGATCTTCTTCGAATCGCTGCCGGTGAAGGGCGAGGAGCGTAGCCCCGACGCGATCGCCTCCCTCGAGATCCCCCCGCTTCCGGCGGAAATTGCCGGGCCCATCCTGAAGGAGGTCCGTGACCGCCTCCGCTTCCTCGAGGACGTCGGCCTCCAGTACCTGAGCCTCGGGCGCTCCGCAGAGACCCTCTCGGGGGGAGAGGGCCAGCGCATCCGCCTGGCCACCCAGATCGGGAGCCGATTGGTGGGGGTTCTCTACGTCCTGGACGAGCCCTCGATCGGGCTTCACCAGAGGGACAACGATCGCCTGCTCCGGACGCTCGAGGCGCTCCGGGATCTGGGCAACTCCGTCCTCGTCGTGGAGCACGACGAGGAGACGATCCGGACTGCGGACTACGTGATCGACCTGGGGCCGGGCGCGGGGCGCCGAGGCGGGCACGTGGTGGCCGCGGGGACGGTCGACGACGTGATACGGGAGGAGCGCTCCCTCACGGGCGCCTACCTGCGGGGCGACCGGCGGATCCCCGTGCCGGAGACCAGGCGTTCCCCCGATCCCGAGGCGCGCCTTCGCGTGAAGGGGGCGCGCGGACACAACCTGCGGAGCCTCGAAGTCTCCTTCCCCCTGGGGTGCTTCATCTGCGTGACGGGCGTGTCGGGGTCGGGCAAGTCGAGTCTCGTGAACGAGACGCTCTACCGGTCCCTCGCACGCCACTTCTACGGCTCCCGGGAGCTGTCCCTCCCCCACGACGGGGTCGAGGGGCTGGAGCTCGTGGACAAGGTCATCGAGGTGGACCAGTCCCCGATCGGCCGCACGCCTCGCTCGAACCCGGCGACGTACACCGGAGTCTTCACCACCATCCGGAAGCTCTTCGCCGAGCTGCCGGAGTCGCAGATGCGCGGGTACGCGCCCGGGAGATTCTCCTTCAACGTCAAGGGAGGGCGGTGCGAGGCGTGCTCCGGCGACGGGATGGTGAAGATCGAGATGCACTTCCTCCCGGACGTCTACGTCGCCTGCGACGTCTGCCGCGGGGCCCGCTACAACCGGGAGACGCTGGACATCCACTACCGGGGTCGCAACATCGCCGACGTCCTCGCGATGACCATCGACGAGGCCCTGGAGTTCTTCGAGCCCGTCCCCCGCATTCGCGATCGCCTCCAGACCCTCTCCGACGTCGGGCTGGGGTACATCCAGCTCGGGCAGCCCGCCCCGACTCTCTCCGGCGGGGAGGCCCAGAGGGTGAAGCTGGCCACCGAACTGGCCAAGAGGGACACCGGGCGGACCTTCTATATTCTCGACGAACCGACCACGGGCTTGCACTTCGAAGACGTGAGAGTTCTCCTGGAGGTTCTCCACCGTCTCGTGGACCGGGGGAACACCGTGGTCGTGATCGAGCACAATCTCGAGGTCGTGAAGACTGCGGACTGGCTCGTCGATCTCGGACCGGAGGGAGGAGACGGCGGGGGCGAGATCGTGGCGGAGGGCCCCCCGGAGACGGTGGCCGACGCCCCGGGATCGTTCACGGGCCGGTACCTGTCGGAAGCGCTTGGAGCGATTCCGGCAATTTGAACCCGACGCGCACCTCAAGGGGGCGACGATGCTGAGCCGTGAAGACCTCGAGAGCTACCTCATCCGGATGGATCTGGAGCACGAGGAGATTGCCGAGGGGATGTACCTCCTGCGGGGTGGGGAGGAGGGCGTCCCCCTCGTGCTCGACCACTCCCCGCCGCTTCTGGTCCTGCGCCTCAAGGTGATGGACCTGCCCCCGCCGGATCCCGCCCTGGCACCGCTCTACCGGACCCTGCTCGAGCTGAATGCGAGCGACGTCGTCCACGGCGCCTACGGGATCGAGGGAGAAGAGCTCGTACTCCTCGACACCCTGCAGCTCGAGGGTCTCGACTACGCCCGGCTCCAGGCCTCGGTCGAGAGCCTGCTGATGGCCGCGGCGAGTCACGTGGAGCGCATCCGGTCCCTCGCTCCTTCGGCCGCGGAGGGCTGACGCGATGAGCATCCTGCGCAAGATTTCCACCCTCTTCAAGTCCAACATCAACGACATGATCTCCCGGGCGGAGGATCCGGAGAAGATGTTGAACCAGATCATTCTCGACATGCGGAACCAGCTCTCCAGGGCCAAACAGGAGGTGGCCTCGGCGATCGCCGACGAGCGGCGGCTCCGGTCCCAGGGGGAGAACGAGGCGACGCAGGCGCGCGAGTGGGAAGAACGGGCGGTGCTCGCCGTGCGGGAAGGCCGGGACGATCTGGCCAAGCAGGCTCTCCTGAGGCAGCAGGAGCACGCGGAGCGGGCTCGAACCCTCGAGGAGACGTGGCGCCACCAATCCGTCGAGACCGAGAAGCTCAAGGGGGCGCTCCGGACGCTCAACGAGAGGATCGAGGAGGCCAGGAGGAAGCGCAACCTCCTCGTCGCGAAGCAGAAGCGGGCCCAGGCTCAGAAGCGCATCCACGAGACGATGTCGGGGCTCTCGGACACGTCGGCGTTCGAGGCGTTCGATCGGATGGCCGAGAGGATCGAGGATGAGGAGCGCAGGAGCCTCGCGGCCTCCGAGCTGTCGGAGGAGCTCAGGGGGGACCCGCTGGAGGAGGAGTTCGGTCTCCTCGAGAAGGAGTCCGGGGACGACGACTCCGAGAGGCGTCTGCGGGCGCTGAAGCAGCGCATGGGTCTGCTCGAAGGGGCCTCCGAGGAGCCGCGCCAGATCTCGTCGGGCGGCCGCGGGGCAAGCAGTGAAGAGGGGGAGGGAGAAGCGGAAGAGGGGGACGAGAAGCTGCTCAGGGAGTTCGATCGATTGGAGAGAGGGGAGTCCGACTGACCCGCAGCACGAGGGAGGGGCCCGCGATGGACGTGGTGTTCTTGAATGGGGAGTACCTCCCCAGCGAGCAGGCGCATCTCTCGGTCGATGACCGGGGATTCCTTTTCGGGGACGGCGTCTACGAGGTCACGCCCGTGTACGGAGGTGAGCCCTTCCGCCTCGATCGCCACATGGCTCGGCTCCGCAGGGGGCTCCGCGGTCTGGGGATCGACTACGACGTCACCGGCATGAAAGGGATTCACCGGGAGATCCTTTCCCGGAACGAGCTGAAGGACGAGGAGATGGCCGTCGTCTACTTCCAGGTCACGAGGGGGGCGGCGCCACGCACACACCACTTTCCTCCGTCCGACACCGCCCCGACCGTGTACGCGTACGCGCGCCGGTTCGCGAGACGGGAGGCCGGCGAATGGAACCGCGGATCCTCCGCCATCACGATCCCCGATTCCCGCTGGGCCAGGACCGATATCAAGACCCTTCAGCTTCTCCCCTCGGTCCTCGCACAGGAGACCGCGCGGCGGCGAGAGGCCAACGATGCGATCTTCGTGCGGGACGGGATCGCGGTGGAAGGCGCCCACAGCAATCTCTTCTTCGTGCGAGACGGAGTGCTTCTGACCCATCCGGCCTCGAACCAGATCCTGCCGGGGATCACCCGCGAGGCGATTCTGGAGCTGGCCGGCGAGGCCGGGATCCCGGTCGAGGAGAGGCCCCTCCCCTCCGAGGAGCTGCCGGAGGTGTCCGAGGTCTTCCTGACGGGGAGCACCACCGAGGTGCGCCCGGTCGTGCGGATCGACGGCCGCCCGGTCGGGGACGGCCGCCCTGGACCGGTCACCCGGACCCTTCACGGGCGCTTTCTGGATCGGATTGCGGAAGAGTGCGGCGTGGCCCTGCAGACCGTCGCCTGAGCAGGGGCTGCATGCCCGGGTCCGGACGTGCCCTCCGCACCCTGCTCCTCTGCGCCGCCCTCACGGCCGGGTGCGGGACCCCGGCCAGATCCCTTCCCATCGACGCGGGCGCGGTCGATCTCCGCTGCTGCACTCAGGGGGAGGAGGCGGTCACCATCCAATACCTGGGAGTGGGCGGCTGGCTCTTTCGCATGGGTGAGGCCTCGCTCCTGACCGCGCCCTTCTTCTCGAATCCCGGGCTCTTCGAGGTAGGGGTGGGCAGGATCGCCACCGACACGGCGATGGTGGACCGCTTCCTCCCGCCGGTCTCGGATGTGGAGGCCATCCTGGTGGGTCACGCCCACTACGACCACCTGATGGACGTTCCCTACATCGCCCGCCGCAAGGCGCCTTCCGCTCGCGTCTACGGGAGCCGCACGGCGGTCAATCTGCTCCAGGGGGATCCGGAGCTGGATCCCGCAAGGCTCGTGTCCGTGGAGGAGTCGGCCGGAGACCACGCGTCCGCGGGGGAGTGGACGTACGTGTCCGGAGGACGAATCCGGTTCATGGCGCTCCGGTCCGGCCACGCGCCGCACTTCATGGGCATCCACCTCTACCGTGGCCAACAGGAGGAGCCGGCCCAGGAGCTTCCGGACCGCGCCTGGGAGTGGCTCGAGGGGACGCCCCTCGCCTACCTGGTGGACTTCCTGGCCGAGGACGGGTCGGTGATCTACCGGGTCCACTACCAGGACGCCGCCTCGGAGGCTCCGGCCGGCTTTCCCCCTCCCCTCGACGACGGGATCGGGGTGGATCTGGCGATCCTCTGTCCTCCGGGGTACGAGGAGGTGGACGGCTACCCGGAGGCGGTCCTGGAGCGGCTCGCGCCCAGGCAGGTCTTCCTGGGGCACTGGGAGGACTTCTTCCGGCCGCGGACGGAGGCGCTGCGCTCGGTGCCGGGAACGGACCTGGAGACGTTCGTCGCCCGGATGGAGGCCGTGCTCCCGCCCGGTACGGACTGGAGCATGCCCGAGCCGGGTTGGGTGGTGCGAATCAGTCCCGATTGAGGCGGCGAGGGCTGCCGCGCCGCGGGCAGGGCGTCACTGGCCGGCGCTCGTGCTCCGGAGAGGACGGCCTTCCTCGATGCCCTTGAGGTGGAGCGAGAGGGAGCCCACGATCGGAATGCTCGATTCCAGCTTCACGAGCAGCCGCCGGTCGTCGTCGGTGAAGTAGACCCGCGCCTCGCCTCCCTCCCCGAAGAGGCCGCCGGCCTTGATGATCGGTTCCACGACGACGGTCTCGAAGGTCCCCGCCGGAACCTCGATCACCTCCCTCCTGAGCACGCGCAGGATCACCGGATTCCGGTCCTCCCGGAAATAGCGGTCCATCTCGTAGGTCTCGCCCACCTCGAGGGGAAGGGTCCTGGCGAAGTAGATGAAGGAGATCTCATCGAGCGGGAGGTCGGTGGGCAGCTCCTCCTCATGCCCCGTGTCCTGCCGCTCCCAGTGGCCCTCGGTGGGGTAGATCTCGAAGTGGCGGTAGCTCGTGTAGCGCACCTCGTGGATGTCCTGAATGAACCTTCGGCTGGCCAGCGTCTCGATGTCGAACCAGGACTGGAAGTGGTCGTCCACGCGCGCGAGAGGAATCCCGCCCTGAATGACCCAGGAGGCGTGGTACGAGGGTCGGCCCCGGACGTGTTCGACACCCACGATCTCCATCGAACCCTCACCGACGCGGATCCGCCCGAGGCGCACGTCGTACTCGGTGCGCTCCCCGGGACCGAAGGGGACCACAGCCACCGAGCTGTCGATCCGGTCGGGGAGCGGCAGGCTGCGCGGCCCCCGGTCCTGGGCTCGGAGCTCGGGCTGCCCGAGCACGAGCAGGAGGAGTCCGAGGCAGAGGGCGAAGCGGAGGGCGTGCGAGCGATCTCGCCGCGCCCGGCGGTACGAACGGTTGGGCATGCTCATCGTCCCCGACCCGGGGCCCCCGGGACGTCGAGTCGAGAAAGCGGTTCTGGAGTGACCGTAATACAGGGCCACCGCTCTGCGGTTCCCGGACGCCGCGCTTCGATCCAGGCCCTCAGGACGGGTCCGCCGGATAGAGCAGGCTCTGCCCTCTAAGTGCCTCGAAGGCCCCGAGCTGGGCGCCCCACCGCTCCGTGAGCTCCGCTGCGTCCATCCCCGCCTCGATTCCGGCGCGCAGCTCGTCGGTTCCGGCGAGGAGGTCGAAGTGCGCCAACCTCCACTCCCAGCGGTCTCCGGACATCCGCCTCGTCTCGACGAGGAGGGCAACGCCGACAGCGGTCGGGTCGTAGGCGTCGGGGTTCGTGACCTCCAGCCGCACGCCCGCGACTTCCGTCCCGGCGAACTTCCCGTCCCCGGGGTTGGAGGGCGTGAAGCTGGCGGGATGGAACCGGACGCCGGGCAGCCCGAGGGCGCGCATGCGGGCCGCGAGCTCCTCGGCGTCCAGCCAGGGCGCTCCGATCCACTGGAACGCCCGGTCGGTGCCCCGCCCTACCGAGAGGTTCGTGCCCTCGAAGAGGCAGGTGCCGGGGTAGTGGAGCGCGCTCTCGAGGTCGGGCATGTTCGGGGATGGGGGACGCCAGGGCAGCCCGGTCTCCGGGAAGAGCATGTCCCGCCTCCACCCCTGCAGGGGGGCCACGTGGAGGCGCACGTCGACCCCGAAGGCGGACGTATACAGGACGGCGAGCTCCCCCGGGGTCATGCCGTGGCGCATCGGGATCGGGTAGCGGCCCACGAAGGAGGCGAAACGGGGGTCGAGCACGTTGCCCTGCACCCGGGTGCCGCCCACGGGGTTCGGACGGTCGAGCACCACGAAGGGAATTCCCTGCTCTCCCGCCGCCTCCATCGCGTGTGCCATCGTATAGACATAGGTGTAGTAACGGCTGCCGATGTCCTGGATGTCGAAGACCAGAACCTCCACCTCCGCCAGCATCTCCGGGGTGGGTCTCAGCGTATCGCCGTAGAGGGAGTGGATCGGGAGCCCGGTTTCCGGATCCTCGTCGTCGGCGATGAGGACCCCCGCTTCCGCCGCCCCCCGGATCCCGTGTTCCGGGGAGAAGAGGGCGACGAGCTCGACCTCGGGGTGCTCGTGGAGCCGGTCGATGGTGGGGGTGCCGTCCGCGTCGATCCCCGTGTGGTTGGTGATCAGCCCGACCCGGCGGCCCGCGACCAGGTGGAGGGAGTCCGAGAGGAGCACCTCGACCCCGGGGCGCACCGGAACCGACTCCTGGACCGGGTCTGCGTTCGCGGCGGATTCGCGATTCGCAGGGGGCTCGCGCGCCTCCGCACCCGGGTCCGCGGAGTCGCACCCCGAAAGGAAGAGGGCGAGGAGGCCCAGACGAAACCATTGCTTGCGGAGCCGCATGGATTCTCGCATGGATTGTCGCCGCATTTCGAAGTTCCTACCTTGCCCTGAGCGTCGGCTTTGGTCCCCCCTCTCCAGCTCCGAACATTCGGGCCGGGGTGGAGGCGGGTCAACGTCGGCCTTCTCAGCCCGATCCTCACGACCCTCGTCCTCGGGACCCATGGGGCTTCGCGTACTTCCCGCTCCGGCGGCTCTGCTCGCTTCGATCCTGGTCGTCGTATCGGTCCTCCTCCCGGCAGGGTGTGCGTCCAGCCCGCCGGAGGCACTCCACCCGCAGGAGGAGGTCGAGGAAGCGGCCGAGGCCGTCGACCGGATCGAGGCACCGGAGGTGGACTCCGAGGAGCTCGGCTACCGGATCCCGCTCCGCTTCCTCGAACCCCGGTTCCGCTTTCCCCTGCCGGAGCCCGAGGAATGGGCCGACGCGGTCGAGTCCGCCGCGTGGGTGGACGCGACGCTCGCGTCGATGAGCCTCCGCCAGAAGGTCGGGCAGATGATCATGCCCTGGGTGCTCGGGGACTACGCGCCCGAGGGATCGGAGGCGTTCGACCGGATCGCGCGCCTGATCGACGAGCACGAGATCGGAGGGTTGATCGTGTCGTCGGGGACCCCGATGGACGTCGCCACGAAGCTGAACCTCTACCAGCGCCGCTCCCCCTTGCCCCTCCTGGTTGCCGCCGACCTCGAGGCCGGGGCGGGCTTCCGGCTCCGGGGGGCCACGCACCTGCCCGGGGGCACGGACCTGGGAGGCGCCACCGAGTTTCCGGCCCTGATGGCCTTCGGCGCCGTGGGCGACCGCTTCCTCGCGTACGAGCTGGGCCGGATCACCGCCGAGGAAGCCCGGGCCGTAGGCATCCACATCCCCTTCGCCCCCGTGCTGGATGTCAACAACAACCCCGAGAATCCGATCATCAACACCCGCTCCTTCGGGGAATCTCCGGAGCTGGTGGCCGCCCTGGGACAGTGCTTCGTCAGGGGGGTGCAGGAGCACGGGGCCCTGGCGACGGGAAAGCACTTCCCCGGGCACGGCGACACGGACATCGACTCGCACCTCGCCTTGCCGATCATTCGGACCGATGCCGAGCGGATGGAGCGGATCGAGCTGGCTCCCTTCCGTGAGGCGATCGGGGCGGGCATCGGCGCCATCATGACGGCCCACATCGCCCTTCCCAGCCTCACCGAGGAGCCGAGCCGGCCCGCCACGCTCTCCCGGAACGTCCTGACCGGGCTCCTCCGGGAGGCGATGGGCTTCGACGGTCTGGTCTTCACCGACGCGATGAACATGAACGCGATCGATCGGCTCTATTCGCGCGAGGAAGCCTCAGCCCTCGCGGTGGAGGCGGGGGCCGACGTCCTCCTCATGCCGCCCAGCCCGGAGGCGGCGATGCGAGGCGTGATGAACGCCGTCCTCGAGGGGCGCATCCCGGAGGAGCAGATCGACGAGTCGGTGCGCCGGATTCTTCGCCTGAAGGCCGAGATGGGCCTGCACACGGAGCGTACGGTCGACCTCGAGGCGGTGCACCGGAGGGTCGGGACACCCGAGCACCTCGAGGTGGCCCAGGAGGTCGCGGACCGGTCGCTCACCCTCCTGCGCAACGAGGGGGACCTCCTCCCCCTGGCGGGAACGGGCTCGGCGGACGTCCTCTCCATCACGTACCGGCGCGCCAACGATCTGCTCGCCGGCCGCACCTTCGATGCCAGGCTCCGACAGACGTATTCGGGTCTCCAGACGGCCACCGTGGGTCGAAACACGCGCCAGGACGAGTACCGACGGCTGCTGGACCGGGCCCGGGGGAGCGACCTCGTGGTGGTCTCCCTGCACATCACCGCGGTCTCGTACGCGGGGAGCGTGGCGGCGCCCGACGAGTTCGTGGAGTTCGTTCAGGAGCTGGCGCGGATCGGTGTGCCGAACGTCATCGTCTCCTTCGGAAATCCCTACCTCCTGGCCGAGTTTCCCGAGGTCAGGTCCTACCTCCTGGCGTGGAGCGGCTCGGAGGTGAGCCAGCGGGCGGCTGCGGGAGCGCTCTTCGGGGACGTGCCGGTGACCGGACGGACTCCGACCCGGATTCCGCCCTCCTTCGAGATCGGCTCGGGAATCCAGCTTCTCCCCGGCGGGCAGCTCGCGGCGCGGAGCGAGGTACCGTGCGGGTGAAGCCGGGCGACTGCCGATCCGGCCGGGGGCGCGCTCTTCCCGGGGCGGGTCCGGCCCTCCTGGTGGGCGCCGCGGTGATTCTCCTCGGAGGTTGCGCGCCCTCGGAGCCGGCCGCGCCCGGACCCCCCGCGGCCCTTCAGGTCGACCCCGTTCCTCGCCTCCTTGTGGAGCCGGATCCGGATGGGCGCGAGTGGGTCCGGCGCACCGTCGAGAGCTTCTCCCTGGAGGAGGCGGTAGGGCAGCTCGTCTTCCCCTGGATCTCCGGGGCCTACGCCGCCGAAGACGATCCCGAGTTCGTGGAGACGCTCGAGTGGGTGGAGCGCTACGGGATCGGGGGGGTGGCGATCTCGATCGGGACCCCGCATGCCTACGGGGCGAAGCTGAACGCGCTTCAGCGGAGGGCGGGTATTCCCCTCCTCGTGACCTCGGATTTCGAGAACGGGGGGCCGGGGATGCGGATCAACCACAGCTACGCCCTCCCGACCCTCCTCCCCCAGGGTGGGGGCACCAGCTTCCCGCCGACCATGGCCCTGGGCGCGGTGGGGGACCTGGAAGAGGTCGGACGGTTCGCCGAGATCACGGCCCGTGAGGCGCGGGCGGTGGGAGTGCACGTGAACTTCGCGCCGGTCGTCGACGTGAACTCGAACCCCGAGAACCCGATCATCAACACCCGCGCCTTCGGGGAGGATCCGGAGGAGGTGGGTCGACTCGGAGCGGCCTACATCCGCGGAGCTCGGGAGGGAGGGGTGCTCACCACCGCGAAGCACTTTCCCGGCCACGGGGACACGCGGGTCGACTCGCACCTGACCCTTCCGGAGGTGACGGCGGACCGGGAGCGGCTGGACCGGGTCGAGCTCGTGCCCTTTCAAGCCGCGGTGGCGGAGGGCGTCGACGCGGTGATGACCGCACACGTCTCCGTGCCCGCGATCCTGGGTCCGGGGGCCCCCCCCGCCACCCTCGTCCCCGAGTTCATGACGGACCTCCTGCGGGGCGAGATGGGCTTCACGGGGCTCCTCTTCACCGACGCCCTCCGCATGGGGGCGATCACCGAGGCGTACGGAGCCGGGGAGGCGGCCGTGCTCTCCCTGGAGGCGGGCGCCGACGTCATCCTGATTCCGGAGTCCGTGCCGGGCGCGATCGAGGCGATCGTCGACGCGGTGCGGGAGGGGAGAGTCTCCCGGGAGCGGATCGACGCCTCCGTGACCCGGATCCTGGAATCGAAGGCTCGCCTCGGCCTCCACGAGGCCCGCCTCGTCGACCTCGAGGCGATCGCCCGCGTGGTGGGGAGCCGCGACCACCTGGACGCCGCCGACCGGATCGCGGCACGGTCGATCACCCTCCCGCGGGACCGGGACGGGCTCGTTCCCCTCGACCCGTCCGAGGTGTCCCGGGTGCTGAGCATCACCTATGCGGCCCCCGAAGACCTCACGGCGGGGAGACGCCTCGATCCGGTGCTCGCCGCGCTCCTCCCGGCCGTGGAAGCGGCGCGCATCCTACCCGAGTCGGGTCCGGAGGAGCTGGGGGCGCTACTGGCGAGGGCCGAACAGAACGATGTGGTGCTTTTCAACGCCTACGTCCCCCCCAGGGCCGGGGCGGGCACCGTGGCCCTCCCCGAGCCCGTGCGGGCGTTCCTCGCGGAGCTCGTCCGCCGCACGCCCACCGTCCTGGTCTCCCTCGGCAATCCCTACATCCTCGAGGCCGCCCCGGAGGTGGGGAGCTACCTCGTCGCCTGGGGCGACCGGGAGGTTTCGCAGCGGGCGGCGGCGCTGGCGCTCGCCGGGTGGAGCCCGATCGAGGGGAAGCTGCCCATCACGCTTCCCGGGCTGCACGAGAGGGGGGAGGGGCTGGAGCGAGCGGCCATCCCGGCAGTGGCGGCCCGGGAAGTGCCCCGCGGAGACGCCCTGGACGAGGCGGGGCTCCTCCGGGCCCCCGACGATCCTGCGGACGAGCCCGACGATCCTGCGGACGAGATGGAGGAGGACGACCCCGTCGGGGCGCAGGACCGGCCGAGGATGGACCCGGACGGACCGCAGATCCCCCCGGGTCCCATGGGCACCCCGGCTCCCGGGGCGTGGAGGGAGCTCGACGTCTCTCCGCTCGAGGCGGATCCGGCCTCGGTCGGGATGGACCCGGCGGCCCTGGAGGAGCTGGACCGCTACATTCGCGACGCGCTCGCGGACTCGGTGGCTCCGGGCGCGGCCCTGGCCGTCGCCCGGCGGGGCACCCTGGTGAGGCTGCGCGGCTACGGATCGCTCGGTTGGGAGCCGGAAAGCCCCGGGGTGACCCCGTTCACGGTGTACGATCTGGCGTCCCTCACGAAGGTGGTGGGCACGACTTCCGCGCTCATGATCCTGGTGCAGGAGGGGCGGGTCCGGCTCGACGATCCGGTGGTCGAGCACCTGCCGGGCTGGGACCGGCGCGACTCCCGGAAGGCGGCCGTCACCCTGCGCGACCTCCTCCTGCACCGGGCCGGGCTTCCCGCGTACCGCGCCTTCCACCTGGAGGCGACCGAGCCGGACGCCGTGCGGGACGCGATCTACGACTTGGAGCTCGACCGCGCTCCCGGCGCGGAGACGACCTATTCCGACATCGGCTTCATCACCCTCGGCTGGGTGGTGGAGGCGGTGACGGGCGAGTCCCTGGACGGGTTCCTGGATCGGCGCCTCTTCGGGCCGCTGGGGATGCGCGACACCGGGTTCAACCCGGATGCGGAGGAGCGCCCTCGCATCGCCCCCACCGAGATGGACCGGGACTTCCGCGGACGCATGGTCCACGGCGAGGTCCACGATGAGAACGCCTTCTTGCTGGGAGGGGTGGCGGGCCACGCGGGCCTCTTCTCCACGGCCCAGGACCTCGCCGTCTTTGCCCGGATGCTGGCGGACGGGGGGATGCTCGAGCCCTGCCGCCACGAGGCCGGGAGCGGTACGCCCTGCGGGGCGTGGAGCGTGCCCCTTCAGACGCGGTTCCTGGGAGAGGGGCTGGTGGCGGAGTTCTCCCGCCGCGCCGCGGCCGATGGGAGCCGGGCGCTGGGCTGGGACACGCCCGCCGAGCGCTCCTCCGCGGGAGACTACTTCTCCGAACGCGCCTTCGGGCATACCGGATTCACCGGCACCTCGATCTGGGTCGATCCCGAGCTCGAGCTCGTCGTGGTCCTCCTCACCAACCGGGTCCACCCGACGCGCGACAATGCCCGGCACGTCCCCTTCCGCCGGGAGGTGCACGACCGCATCGCCCGGTCGATCGTCGATCGCGAGGTCCCGGTTCGCGCCCGGTGAGGCAGGGCTCCGGGGTTGACGTTTCCCGGGGCATCGGATAGCGTTTTCAGGGCTGAGCCCCTCCGGAGGCCGATGCGGGTCCCCGGGAGCGGCATCGGTGCCGTACATCATCTTGAACCGAGTCGAATCGTGATCCAGGCCTTCACCTCCGCCATGTGTGGTTGTTGTATGCCGACTCCCTGCGCGAGGGGAGTCGGGGCGGAGCGAGTCGTGTCCGGAGGGCCATAGCCAAAGAAAACGGATTCGACACGCTGAACGAGCCCCGGCCTCCTTCCGATGGAGGTCAGGGCTCTATTTGTTTACGCGAGCGGCGGGCCCCGGCAGGGGCGCCGAGGGGCAAGGGATCGATCGGCTCCGCCGCACAAGTCTCGAGGAACATGGGAAACCAATCGAAGTTCGGGCAGGGGGCCGGAGCGGCCGCGCTGCTGGATGAAAAACAGGCGGGACAACTTCAGTCGCTCGTCTCGACGCTGACCCCGGAGCAGGCGCTCTGGCTCAGCGGCTATCTCGCGGGCATCGGGCAGCAGGCCCCGTCCACGAACGGCCATGGCCCCGCAGCGCCCGCCGGCGCTCCGGGCACGGGCGATGCGCCCAGCGTGACCGTCCTCTACGCGACGGAGACGGGCAACGCGGAGGGCGTGGCGCAGGATTTCGCGGCCCGGGCCTCCCAGGCCGGGCTGAACGCGACCGCGGTCGACATGGCCGACTACCGCACCAAGGACCTGCGCAACGAGACCCACCTCGTGCTCGTGGCCGCCACGCACGGGGAGGGGGATCCGCCGGATCCGGCCGCAGGGTTCTTCGAGTTCCTCTGGGGCCGGAAGGCGCCGAAGCTCTCCGACGCGAAGTTCTCCGTGCTCTCCCTCGGCGACTCCAGCTACGTGGAGTTCTGCAAGGCGGGCCGCGACCTGGACGAGCGATTCGAGGAGCTCGGAGCCGAGCGCCTCCTCGACCGGGTCGACTGCGACGTCGACTACGAGGACGCCGCGGAAGCGTGGATCGAGGAGCTGGTGGGCGTGCTCGAGAAGCAGGCGGTGCCCGCCGGCGCCGCGGCCGCCACGCAGCCCGGGGTGGCCGTTCCCCAGGGGCTACCGGGCATCGGGCAGGCTCCGGAGACGCCTGCCTTCACCCGCAAGAACCCCTACGAGGCGGAGATTCTCGAGTCGATCGTCCTGAACGGCCGGGAGTCCGACAAGGAGACCCGGCACATCGAGCTCCTCATCGAGGAGGGTGCCCTTCACTTCGAGCCCGGCGACAGCCTCGGCATCCTTCCCGAGAATGAGGACCCGGTGGTGGACAAGGTGCTCGGAGCGCTCGCTCTTTCGCCGGAGGCCCCGGTGACGGTCGCCGGCGAGGAGCGGCCGATCGCCGAGGCCCTCAAGCACGATCTCGAACTCACCCTCCTGACCCCGGGCTTCATCAAGGCGTACGCCGAGGCCGCCGAGGCCGAGGACCTGAGACGGCTCCTCGAGAAGGAGAACCGAGACGCCCTCCTCCGCTTCATGGAGTGCAACCAGGTCTCCGACGTCCTCGAACAACACCCCGTGACGGGCCTCGGGGCGCAAGTCTTCGTCGACATGCTCCGCAAGCTGCAGCCCCGGCTCTACTCGATCGCCTCCAGCCAGATGTGGATGCCGGACCAGGTGGATCTGACGGTGGCGGTCACCCGCTTCACCGCCGACGGGAAGAGGCGAAATGGGGTGGCCAGCACCTACCTGGCCGAACGGCGCGAGCCCGGCGAGACCGTCCAGGTCTACGTCGACCGCAACAAGGGCTTCAAGCTGCCCGACGACCCCGACGCGGACCTGGTCATGATCGGCCCCGGGACCGGGGTGGCCCCCTTCCGGGCCTTCCTCCAGGAGCGTGAGGAGACGGGTGCGGCCGGACGGAACTGGCTCTTCTTCGGGGATCGGCGCTTTCGCGAGGACTTCCTCTACCAGACGGAGTGGCAGCGCTTCCTGAAGGATGGCCGGCTCACCCGACTGGATGTGGCCTTTTCCCGGGACCAGGCCGAGAAGGTCTACGTCCAGGACCGGATCAAGGAGCGGTCCCGCGAGGTCTTCGAGTGGCTCGAGGAGGGGGCCTACCTCTACGTCTGCGGCGACGCGAACGGGATGGCGCCCGCCGTCCACGAGGCCGTGGCGGAGGTGATCCGCGACGAGGGGGGACGCTCCGCCGAGGAGGCGGAGGCGGACCTCAAGGAGATGCTGCAGGAGAAGCGCTACCAGCGCGACGTGTACTGAAGCCTTTCTGATCAACCGAGACAAGGTGGGCCCGGACCCGATGGCGAATTCCGACGGCGGGGAGGTGGACCGGAGCGTGGACCGTTCCCAGCCCCTCGAGAAGCTGAGCGAAAACGAGACGATCAAGGTCGAGAGCGACTACCTGCGGGGCACCCTCGTGGAGAGCCTCGAGGACCGCGTCACCGGGGGGCTTCTCGGGAACGACCACGAGTTGACCAAGTTCCACGGGATCTACCTGCAGGACGACCGCGACCTGCGCGACGAACGGCGGCGCAAGAAGCTGGAGCCCGCCTACGAGTTCATGATCCGGGTGCGGCTCCCGGGGGGCGTCTGCCGGCCCGACCAGTGGCTCAAGCTGGACGAGCTCGCGCTCACCCACGCGAACCGCACCCTCCGCCTCACGACCCGCCAGACCTTCCAGTTCCACGGGGTCCTCAAGCGGAACCTGAAGGCGACGATCCAGGGGATCCACGAGAGCCTCCTCGACACGATCGGCGCCTGCGGGGACGGAAACCGCGGCGTCATGGCCACGCCGCTCCCGGAGCTGGGTCCGATCCACAGCCAGCTCTACGGAGCCGCCAAGCAGGTGAGCGAGCACCTCCTCCCGCGCTCCCGGGCCTTCCACGAGATCTTCCTCGACGAGGAGCCCGTCTACCGGGGGGATAAGCAGGCGCCCGCGGAGGAGGGCGAGGACCTCGAGCCGCTCTACGGCCGCACCTACCTCCCGCGCAAGTTCAAGATCGCCTTCGCGGTTCCCCCCAACAACGACGTGGACGTCTTCACCCAGGACATCGGCTTCATCGCGATCGCCGAGGGCGAGGAGCTGGTCGGATTCAACGTCGCCGTCGGGGGGGGCATGGGCCGGACCGACAACGAGCCCATCACCTATCCCCGCCTGGGAGACGTGATCGGGTTCCTCCCCCGCGACCGCGCGGTGGAGGTGGCCGAGAAGATCGTCACCATCCAGAGGGACTACGGGAACCGGGTCGACCGCAAGGTCGCGCGCATGAAGTACACGATCGACCGCCTCGGGCTCGACTGGTTCGTGGGCGAGCTCCAGAAGCGGCTCGGGTGGGAGCTCGAAGAGGCCCGGCCCTTCCACTTCGAAACGAGCCAGGACGCCTTCGGGTGGAGCGAGAACGCCGACGGCACCCACAACTACACCCTCTTCGTCGAGAACGGCCGGGTGAAGGACACCGACGAGCTCCCGATGATGACCGGGCTCCGGAAGGTCGCGAAGGTGCACCCGGGCGACCTTCGGGTCACCGCGAACCAGAACCTCATCGTCGCCCGGATTCCGGAGGAGGCGCGTGCCGAGATCGAGGCCCTCCTCGAGGAGCACCGGATCGTGGAGGCCACGGAGAGGCGAACGCACATGCGCCGCCACTCGATGGCCTGCGTCGGATTTCCCACGTGCGGCCTGTCGATGGCCGAGAGCGAGCGCTACTTCCCCGAGTTCCTGACCAAGGTCGAGGCGCTCGCCACTGAGGTGGGGCTCGACGACGTCCCCATCGTGATGCGCATGAGCGGGTGCAACAATGGGTGCTCTCGGCCCTACGTCGCCGAGGTCGGGTTTTCCGGGCGGGCACCGGGGAAGTACAATGTGTACCTCGGTGGCGGATTCCACGGGGAGCGCCTGGCCAGACCCTACCTGGAGAATGTGGGTGAGTCGACGATTCTGGAGCACCTTCGGCCGATGCTCGAGCGCTACGCGACGGAGCGGGAGGAGGGCGAGCGCTTCGGCGACTTCGCGATCCGGGCGGGCTACACGACGCCGGTGGAGAAGGGGTCCGACTTCAACGACTGACCGGCCGGCGGCCCGATGACCGGTCTCGACTGGTTCATCGTCTTTCTCTACTTCGTCCTCGCCGGGGGCATCGGGGTGGCGATGTCCGGCCGGGCCGGCCGCTCCGTCTCCGACTACTTCATCGGGGGGCGCGCGCTGCCCTGGTGGTTGGCGGGGACCTCGATGGTCGCCACCACCTTCGCGGCGGACACCCCGCTCGCGGTCACCGAGCTCGTGGTCCGGCACGGGGTGGCGGGGAACTGGCTCTGGTGGAACATGGTGATGAGCGGGATCCTCACCGTGTTCTTCTACGCCCGCCTCTGGCGGCGGGCGGGCGTCCTCACCGACGTGGAGTTCACGGAGCTCCGCTACGGGGGCAAGCCCGCCGCGATCCTGCGCGGCTTCCGGGCGGCGTACCTCGCCCTCCCGATCAACCTCATCATCATGGGGTGGGTGAACCTCGCCATGGTCGAGATCGCCTCTGTGGCCCTCGACATTCCGAGGCTTTCCGCCCTCCTGGTCTGCTTCGCTCTGGCCGCCGGCTACTCGATCCTGGCGGGGCTCTGGGGCGTGGTGGTGACGGACATCTTCCAGTTCGCGCTGGCCCTCGGGGGGGCGGTCGTGCTCGCCGTCTTCGCCGTGGCGGCCGTCGGAGGGATCTCGGGACTGGAAGCCGGGCTGGCCGACGTCTACGGATCCTCGGAGGCCGCTCTCGCCCTCCTCCCAGCGGAAGGGGCGATGTGGATGCCCGCGATCACCTTCGCCGTCTACCTGGGCATGAACTGGTGGGCCTCGTGGTACCCGGGCGCGGAGCCGGGGGGCGGAGGCTACGTCGCCCAGCGTATCTTCGCCACTCGCTCCGAGCGGGAAGGGGTGCTCGCGACCCTCTGGTTCAACGTGGCCCACTACGCCGTGCGGCCCTGGCCCTGGATCCTGGTCGCCCTCGCCTCCACGATCCTCTACACAGACATCGACAATCCCCGCCAGGGCTACGTCCTCGCGATCGTGGACCTCCTCCCCCCCGGGGTCACCGGCCTCCTCATCGCGGGCCTCGCGGCGGCCTACATGTCGACGATCTCGACCCAGCTCAACTGGGGCGCGAGCTACCTGGTCAACGACCTCTACGCCCGCTTCATGCGCCCCGAGGCGAGCGAGCGGGAGCTGGTGGGGGTGTCGAGGGCGTCCACGGCGTTCCTCATGGTCGCTTCGCTCGTGGTCACCTACTTCCTGGGATCGATCGAGGGGGCGTGGCGCTTCCTCCTCGCGATCGGGGCCGGGACCGGCCTCGTCCTGATCCTGAGATGGTACTGGTGGCGCATCAACGCCTGGTCCGAGATCGCGGCGATGCTCGCCTCCCTCGCCGTGAGCCTCCTCCTCTGGTTCGGAGTGGGCCTGGACCCGGACGATCCGACGCAGTGGGCCTGGATCATGATCGCCACGGTGGCGGCGTCGACCGCGGTGTGGCTCACCGTCACCTTCCTCACCTCTCCGGAGCGTCCGGAGGTCCTCGACGGCTTCTACGCCAAGGTGCGGCCCGGCGGACCCGGCTGGTACACGATTGCCGAGCGGCTGGGGCACGGGAAGGAGCCGATGGACGGCGGGGTCCTGAACTGGACGAACTGGGTGGCCGGGGTGACCGCCGTCTACACGACGCTCTTTGGCACCGGACGGCTCATCTTCGGGGCGTGGGGAGAGGCGGCCATCTTCCTCGGCATCGCGGTCCTCGCGTTCGCCTGGATCTCGAGGAGTCTCCGCCGCATGCCCCCGGACCGCGTTTCGGCTGAACCGGTCCGGGAGCGCGCTCTATGACCTGACTTCCTCCGGGCTGCGATTCAACTCCTCCCAGGAGGGGCCGAAGACGGTCGACTCGGACTCTCCGGGGAGGGTCGAGGCGGGGATGAGGAGGTCGTGCAGGTCCCTGAGCAGGGTGTCCGCCTGATCCTCGTCAACCACCACCGTGAGGTTCAGGTCGCTGGCCGCCTGGCTGACCAGGTGGACGCGGTGCTCCTCGAAGGCTTCGAGCGCGGGACCCATCCGGTGGAGGAGGGCGCGGATCCGGTTCCCCACCAGGCTCACGGCGGCACAGGGTCGGATGAACTCGACGCCGCAGAAGGAAGAGAGACCCTCGCGCAGCCGGCCCAGGAGCTCGTCGTCGAGGAGGGCCGCGCCGGGATCGAGGGAGACGGTGACGTTCGTCTCCGAGGTGGAGACGAGGTCGATGGAGACGCCCGTCTCCGCGAAGACCCGGAAGACGCGCGCGAGGAAGCCGACCTCCTGCCACATGCCCAGGGTCTCCATCGAGACGAGCACGACCTGCCGCTTCCTCGAGATCGCCTTCACCTGCGCGGGGCTCGCGGCCTCGGCCGTCCGGATCGTCGTGCCCGGGGCCTCGGGATCGAGGGTGCTCTTGAGATGAATGGGGATCTCCCGGTCCCGCAGGGCCCGCACCGCGCGGGGGTGGAGGACCTGGCTCCCCGTGGTCGCGATCTCCTGGGCCTCGCGGTAGTCCAGCCGGCGGAGCAGGCGGGCATCGGGCACGACCCTGGGATCGGCCGTGAACATTCCCGGCACGTCCGACCAGATCTCGATCCGGTCGGCGCCCCACTTCCCGGCCAGGTAGGCGGCGGACGTGTCCGAGCCCCCCCGGCCGAGCACGACGGTGTCCCCGTCGAGCCCGCGCGCGATGAACCCCTGCGTGAGTCCCCCACCCGGAAGGGCATCCAGACGCTCCCTCACCACCGGATCCAGCTCGGCTTCGCACTCGGCCGAGAGCCATACCGCGCCTCCCTTCTGCCGCCCCGTGTCGACCGCCGCGAGGAGGTCGCGGGCGTCGAGGCGTTCGATGGGGATTCCGAGGGAGGAGAGGTACGCGGCGCCGAGCCGGGTCGCGAGCTGCTCGCCAAAGGCGAGGATTCGGGCGCGGATCCGGGGCGTGACCTCCTGGACGAGGGCGACGCCCTCCACGGCACGCTGGAGCCGTTCCAGGTCGTCGGCGAGGACGGTGGGCCCGTCCAGCTCCAGCTCCCGCGCGAGCTCGAAGTGGCGCTCGATCAGGGCTTCGAGATCCTGGGCGTGCCGCTCGGCCGCAGCCTGCTCCGGGAGGGCCACCAGCGCGTCGGTGACGCCGCGGATCGCCGAGTGCACGACCAGGGGACGCTCTCCCCTCTCGAGGCACCCACTCACCACGCTGGCGATCGTATTCCACTTCTCGCGGGAGGAAACGCTCGTACCCCCGAACTTCAGGACCACGCGGGGTGCATTGGAGTTGCTCATATCTCTTGGACTGCCTCATGCAATCGGGTTCGAAAGGCTCGGCCTCCGGGGCGTGCCGGTTTCAGGATAACGGCCCCGTCCTTCCCTGTCAGCGCACACGGTAACCCTTTAGGTTCTCCTCTGTTCGCTCGCGGGTCCAGGGGTCGAGGGGGAGCCCCCGTTGGATCGATTTGCCTCACGGTCGATACACCTCATCGGATGGATAGCGGATGGGCGCCTTCACCACGTTGGACCTCGTGGTCCTGGTGGTCTACCTCGGCGGGGTCACCGCATGGGGGGCCTGGCTCGGACGAGGTCAGCGCGGGGGAAGCGACTACTTTCTCGGAAACCGGGACCTCCCCTGGGGCGCCGTTCTCCTCTCGGTGGTGGCGACCGAGACGAGCACCCTCACCTTCCTCTCCATTCCCGGGGTGGCCTACCTGGGGAGCCTCACCTTCCTGCAGCTCACGGTCGGCTACCTGGTCGGGAGGGTCGTGGTGGCCGCGGTCCTTCTCCCCGCCTACTACCGCGGGGAGCTCAACACCGCCTACGCCCTCCTGGAGGAGCGCTTCGGGACGGGAGCCCGGAGGTTCACATCGGGGATCTTCATGGTCACCCGTCTCCTCGCCGACTCCGTTCGACTCTTCGCCACCGCGATCCCCCTCGCGCTCATCACCGGCTGGCCCTACCCGGTCTCGATCGCGGTCATCGGCGTCCTCACGCTCGTCTACACGTACTTCGGGGGGATCCGGGCGGTGGTCTGGGTGGACGCGCTCCAGATGGGCCTCTACCTCGTGGGCGCCTTCTGCGCGCTCGCGGTCCTCCAGATGGTGATCCCGGGGGGGTGGGGCGCCGCGCTCGCCGACGCCTCGGCGGCCGGCAAGCTGGCCGTCCTGGACTTCTCCACCGATCCGACCCTCCCCTACACCTTCTGGGCCGGACTCATTGGAGGCGGCTTTCTGGCGATGGCCTCGCACGGGACCGATCAGCTCATCGTCCAGAGGCTCCTCACCTGCCGCGACCTGAAGGCCTCGCAGAAGGCCCTCGTGGGAAGCGGAGTCGTGGTCGTCGTGCAGTTCGCCCTCTTCCTCTTCGTGGGGATCGGCCTCTGGGCCTACTACGAGGGCGCGGCGTTCGCCGTCCCGGACGCGATCTTCGCGACCTTCATCATCGATGTCCTCCCGGTGGGCATCACCGGGCTCCTGATCGCGGGCGTCTTCGCGGCGGCGATGTCCTCGCTCTCCTCCTCCATCAACTCCCTCGCGTCGGCGTCCGCCTACGACTTCTGGGCTCCGCTCACGGGAACCCGGGACGACGCCCGGCTGCTCAGGATCGGACGGGGCCTGACCTTGGTCTGGGCGCTCCTCCTGATCGGCGTCGCGATCGCGTACGTCCCGATGAGCGAGGATGCGACCGCGGTGGAGGTCGCGCTCACCATCGCCTCCCTCGTGTACGGGGGCTTCCTGGGGGCCTTCTTCCTGGGAATCCTGGATGAAAAGGCGGAGCAGGGAGGCGTCATCCTGGGGATGGCCTGCGGGATCGCGGTCGTGACCTCGATCTGGATCTTCGCCACCGGCGCGGTCGGATGGCCCTGGTTTGTTCCGATCGGGGGCGCCGTGACCCTCGCGGTGGGAGCGGTCGCGAGCCGACTGCGGGCACGGGGGAGGGAAGGATGAGCCCGGTCCCGCTGCGGGTGGTGGGCGTGGACGGGGGCGCCACCCGCACCCGGTTCCTCCTCGCCGACGGCTCGGGCCGGATCCTGGGGAGGCGCGAAGGGGGCGGGGCCCTGCTCGGGGTCGGGGATGAGGAGGAGCTCGGGAACCGCCTCGTCCGGGAGGTGCGAGCGCTGGCCGGAGAGCTGGACGAACCCCTCCCCGTGGAGGTCCTCTGTGCCGGGCTCGCTGGGGTCGCGGGCCGGGAGGAGGCCAGACGGCGCCTCGAGGCGAAGCTGGTGGACCACGAGGTGGCTCGGCGGGTGCACCTCGTCTCGGACGGGGAGATCGCCTTCTTCGACGCCTTCGGAGAGGGGCCGGGGATCCTCCTGGTCGCCGGGACCGGATCGATCGCGAAGGCGAAGAGGGGCCCCGGAGCGGAGCTGCGCCGGGTGGGAGGCTGGGGCGCCCTTCTCGGCGACGAAGGGAGCGGATACGGGATCGGTCTCGCCGGGCTGCGGGCGGCGATCCGGGCCTCCGAGGGCCGAGGCGCGGATAGCGCGCTCGTGGACGTCCTCCCGGAGGCGCTCGAGCTGGACTCGATCCGGGAGCTCAAGAGCTGGGTGGACACGGCCGACAAGGCCGGCATCGCGGCCCTCGGGCCCAGGGTCGTGCGGACGGCGGAGGCGGGGGACCGGGTCGCGGAGGAGATCGTGGACGACGCAGTGCGGGCGCTCACCGCGCACGTGCGTGCGCTCGCCGCAGGCGAGGACCCGCCGCCCCGGGTGGCGCTCGTCGGAGGATTGATCGAGCCGGGCGGTTCGCTACGCTCCCGCGTCCGCGCGGCGCTCCAGGCCGCGGGCTTCGAGCCGCTCGAGCGCGAGGTGGAGCCGGTGCGCGGCGCCGTGCAGGTGGCCCTCCGGGGCTGACTCGGCGCCGGGGGCGCGCCCCCGGCGTGCCCCTCTTCAGCGCACCCTCAGCGCAGGACTTCCTCCAGCGCCGTGGCCGCGTCGGTCTTCTCGTCGCGGTACTTCACGATCACCGGCGCGTAGAGCTGAAGCCCCTGCTCCCGGCCGAACTCGCCTCCGGCCGGCCGCGTGCCGGGCACGACCACGGCGCCCGAAGGCACGCTCAGGGGGCGGTCGGACTGGCTCCTGTGCACCTCGCCCTTCACGAGATCGTAGAGCGGGGTGGCGGCGGTGAGCTGCACCCCGGGGGCCAGCACGGCCCGGCTTCCCACGAGCACGCCCTCGAATACTCCCGTATTCGCCCCGATCATCGCGTCGTCCTCCACGATCACCGGTCGGAGTCCGACGGGCTCGAGCACCCCCCCGATCTGCGCCCCCGCGCTCAGGTGGACCCGGGCTCCGATCTGGGCGCACGAGCCGACCAGGGCGTGCGAGTCGACCATCGCGCCCTCCCCGACCCAGGCTCCCACGTTTACGTACGCCGGTGGCATGATGACCACGTTCGGGCCCAGGTACGACCCGGCCCGCACCGAGCTTCCCCCGGGCACGATCCGCACGTTCTCGTCCACCCCACGGGTCTTGCGCAGGGGGAGCGTGTCCCGGTCGAAGTACGGGAAGGGACCCGGGGCCGAGCCGTCGAAGGGGAAGGGAGCGGTGCGGCCCACCTTGAAGGAGAGGAGGATGCCCGACTTGACCCACTGCACCGCCTCCCACCCGTCCGGTCCGGGGCGTGCCGCGCGCACCTCTCCGCGTTCGAGCGCCTCGAAGAGCTCTGCGACCGCCGCGCGCGCGGCGTCGTGGTCCTGGAGGGGGGACTGCGCGGAGAGCTGCTCTATGGTCTGCTGGAGGGCCGAGATCGTATCGGTCTGCGTCATGTATCCACCTCGATGATGCCGATGTCCAGGAGTGTCTTGCGAACCCGCTCGAGGGAGCGGTCGGAAAGGGGCGAGAGCGGTCCCCGCACGTGCGGGCCCATCTGTCCCATGAGGTGCAGTGCGGCCTTCACGGGCACGGGGTTGCTCTCCACGAAGTTGGCCTGCATGAGGGGCAGGAGCTCGTAGTGATGGCGACGGGCCTCCTCCATCCGCCCCGCGAGCCCGGCATGTACGAGGGCGCGCATCCGGTCGGGCACCTCGTTCGCCGCGACCGAGATCACCCCATCCCCGCCCATCGCGATGATGGGGAGGGCCATGCTGTCGTCGCCCGAGAGGACCAGGAAGCCGTCGGGGCGCCCCCGGATGATCGTCATGATCTGCTCCAGGTTCGCGGAGGCTTCCTTCACGGCCACGGCGAGCTCCAGCTCGGCGAGCCGGAACACCGTGTCCGGCTCGAGATTCACCCCGGTGCGGCCTGGCACGTTGTAGAGGATGACGGGCAGGTCCACCCCCGCCTCGATCACCTCGCGGAAGTGCCGGTCCAGACCCGCCTGGGAGGGCTTGTTGTAGTAGGGCGTGACGAGCAGGAGGCCGTCCACCCCTTCCTCGCGCGCCGCCCGTGCGAGCTTGCGGGAGCGGGCGGTGCTGTTCGTCCCGGCTCCGGCGAAGATCGGCACCTTTCCCTCCGCCACCTCGACGCAGGTGGCGATGACGCGCCGCTGCTCCTCGGGATCCATGGTCGCGCTCTCCCCGGTGGTCCCGCAGGGGACGAGCTGGTCTACCCCCCCGTCGATGAGCCGGCGGACGTGGCGGGCCAACCCCTCCAGGTCGAGGGAGCCGTCCTCGTGCATCGGGGTGGCAACGGCGACCGAAAGGCCGCGGGGAGGGGCTGCGCTCATGTTCTGGCTGCTCTCATTGGGAGGTACCCGTGAGGTCGTCGAGAAGGTCGTTCATCGTGTGGAGGCCCGACCGGCCCTCGAGCCATTCGGCGGCGATCACGGCGCCCCGCGCGAATCCTCTCCGATTCCGCGCGCGGTGCTGGAGCTCGATCCGGTCGTCGGGACCCTCGAATCCCACTCCGTGCACTCCGGGGACCTCTCCGACCCGACTCACCGCCACCTGCAGGATGCGCGGATCGACCGTCGCTCCCTCCGGGAGGTCGGTGGACCAGCCGTCCTTCCGGCCCATCTCCCGAACGAGGAGCTCGGCCAGATGTACGGCCGTTCCGCCCGGATGATCCACCTTGTGGCGGTGGTGCGCTTCCCAGAGGTGGAGGTCGTAGTCCTCCACCGGGTTCAGGAGGCGGGCGGCCGACTCGACGATCCGGGTGAAGAGGAGCATTCCGATTGAGAAGTTCGGAGCGTGGAGGAGCCCGATCCCGGATTCCCGGACGACCGCCTCGACCTCGAAGCGGTCCCGCTCCCAGCCCGTCGTGCCGATCACGATGTTCAACTCGAGCTCCGCCGCGCGCCTCACGTGCGGGAGCACGGCGTCGGCGACGGAGAAATCCACCGCCGTCCGGGCTCCGGCCAGGGACTCGGGAGTGATCGACTCGTCCGCCCCAGCGGTCCGGGCGTCCACCCGTAGCGTCACCTCGTGACCCCGCTCCTCCGCGATCTCCTCCACGACCTTCCCCATCCGGCCATACCCGAACAGCGCGAGCTTCATGACGACGTCCTCCACGTCTCCACCGACCTTGCCGGCGTCTGGCCGACGTGCGGTCTCCTCTACGTCCGAAAAGGGATGTATCGCAGAATCCGAGGTCGACCGAAACCCCTTCGCCCTCTCCCCCACCATCCGGCGGTCGATTCGGTCGGTGCGGCGGCCGTCCCGGTCGGTGCGGCGGCGATCCCAATCGGCGCGGCGGCCATCCCAATCGGCGCGGCGGCCATCCCAATCGGTGTCATTTTGACAGTCGGCGTGGCAGACGCCGCCGCCGCCCGCTCCACCTTCCGGACGATTCGACAGAATTCGGGGCTCCTGGCATTGGCACGGCTTCTGCACTTGCCATTGGGTACCGAAGTGAGTCGTCCGGGACCGCCGGCGAGCTCGTCCGTCGCGACCCGGACAATGTGCCACGGTTGGACCTTGGGAGGAAAGGAGGATAGCACCATGTCGATCACACGTTATCGCGGTGAGGGCAGGCTCAATCCCTGGCAGGAGCTGGATCAGGTGACGACCCGCCTCGGGCAGCTCTTCGGGGACCGGCTGGCCGGCGACCTGGACGGTTCGACCTGGATGCCGGCCGTGAACGTCGAGGAGACGGGGGACGAGCTCGTCCTGACCGCAGAGCTTCCCGGAATGAAGCGCGAAGATGTCGAGATCGAGCTCGAGAACAACGTGCTCACGATCCGGGGCCGGAAGGAGGACCGCCGCGAGGGGAGCGAGGACCGCAGGTACCACGTCTGGGAGCGGCGCTACGGGGCCTTCCAGAGGTCGTTCAGCCTCCCGAGGACGGTGGCCGCCGATCAGATTGCCGCCAACTTCGACAACGGCGTGCTGCGCGTGCGCATGCCGAAGGCCGCCGAGGCGAAGGGCCGGAGGATCGAGATCGAGGGTGGGGCCTGAGCCCGGCGGGCTCCATACCCCCACCGAGGCGCCCCGGTTGGATTGAACTCCGACCGGGGCGCTTCATTTTCCTGGGCGCGTGGAGCCGCGTCCGGCCACCGTGGCCCGGAGCTCCTCCATGAGCTGCGCGCCGTTGGCGGCCAGCACCGAACCGCCCTCGCCGACCCGGAGCTCGCTTCCGTCCTTGCGGGTCGCCACCCCTCCGGCCTCGTAGAGGATCGCCAGGCCGGCGGCCACGTCCCACGGCTCGAGCATTGCCTCCCAGAAGGCGTCGAGCGAGCCCTGCGCCAGGTAGCAGAGGTCGAGGGCGGCCGAGCCCCCCCGCCGGATGCCGGAGGTGGACGAAAGCACCCGCTCGAACTCGGCCATGTAGCCGGGCACCAACTCCGGCCACTTGAAGGGAAAGCCGCTCCCGACCAGCGCGAGTGCGAGCTCCCGGACCCGGGAGACCGCGATCGGCTCGCCGTTGCGGAACGCCCCACGGCCTCGCCCCGCCCACCAGCGCTCCTCGGTGGCCGCGGCGGTCACCGCGCCCGCCACCGGCTCCCCTCCCCGGAGAACCCCGACCGAGGCCGCGTACGCGGGGTGACCGTGGAGGAAGTTGGTCGTGCCGTCGAGCGGATCCACGACCCAGACGAAACGAGGGGCCTCCGCGGTGTGCGGGGCTTCGGAGCCGGGTTCGGCCGCGGAGCCGAGCCCGGGGCCGGTCGCCGCCCCCTCCCACGAACCCGGCCCGGTTCGACCGTCCTCCTCCTCCGACATGATCTCGTGCTCCGGAAAGCGGTCCCGGATCACCGCGAGCGCCGCCTCCTGGGCCTCCAGGTCCACTCGGCTCACGAAGTCCGAGGCGCGCTTCATCGAGGCCTCCTCGATGCGGACCCGTCCGGCATGCAGGCGGTGCACCTGGGCGGCAGCTTCGGCCGCCTCCCGGGCGGTGGCAACGAGGTCGGCGGAGGCTTCGAGGGTGGGTTCGGTCATCCGGCTCTCGCCGAGGGCTGGGGAAAGGCGGGCTCGGCGACCCCGCTTGCGGGGGTCGCCCTCGCTTCCGGAGGGCGCTAACTTAGCGCTCTCGCGAGGAGCGTTGTAGTACGGGCGTTCCGGACGACGACTCCGGCCCCGCCAGGGGCCGATTCCATACGGGTGACGATGGCGGATCAGGAGGCCACCGGGGGAGGGGGAGATAGGCCCCGGGTGTTCAGCGGCATGCAGCCTTCGGGGGAGGCCCACCTGGGCAACTACCTCGGCGCGCTGCAGCAGTGGGTCCAGCTGCAGGAGAGCTACGAGTGCTACTTCTGCATCGTGGACGAGCACGCGATCACCGGGGAGTTCACTCCCGCCGAGCTTCCGGACCGGGTCTTCGACCTGGCGGTCAGCTTCCTCGCGGTGGGACTGGATCCCGAGCGGAGCACGATCTTCGTCCAGTCCGACGTGCCCGAGCATGTGCGCCTGGCCTGGATCTTCAACGCCGTGACCCCGGTCGGCGACCTGGAGCGGATGACGCAGTACAAGGACAAGTCCTCCCGGCGGGAGTCCGTTCCGGCGGGGCTGCTCAACTACCCCATCCTCCAGGCCGCGGACATCCTCCTCTACCGCGCCCAGAAGGTGCCGGTCGGAGAGGATCAGGTCCAGCACCTGGAGCTGGCGCGTGAGATCGCCCGGAGGTGGAATGCGCGGTTCGGGACGCTCTTTCCCGAGCCGCAGGCGATCCTGAGCCAGGCCGGGCGCATCGTGGGATTGGACGGGGCGGGCAAGATGAGCAAGTCCATGGGCAACACCGTGGGCATCCTGGACGAGCCCGAGGAGATCTGGGCGCGGGTGCGAACCGCGGTGACCGACCCCCAGCGGATTCGCAAGAACGATCCCGGGCGACCCGAGGTCTGCAACGTCTTCAGCCTCCACCAGCACTTCACCCCCGCCGAGCGGATTCCCGACATCGAAGGGCAGTGCCGGGCCGGGACCCGGGGATGCGTGGAGTGCAAGCAGATCCTGGCGGAGAACATCGCGGAGCACTTCGCCGGGACGCGGGAGCGGGCGCGCGAGCTGAAGGCGCACCCCGACCGGGTGCGCGAGATCCTGGACGCCGGGGCGGCGCGGGCCCGGCGGGAGGCCGCGCAGACGCTGGACGAGGTCCGCGAGCGGATGGGCATGGTGTGGAGGGGACGCCTGCAGCCCACGGGGAGGCCCGGATGACCGAGGTCTTCAAGGCCGCGATCGAGCGCGGAGCGAGCGACATCCACATCAAGTCCGGCGACGTGATCCGGGCGCGGGTCCATGGGCGCCTGATCGCCCTCACCCAGCAGAGGATGACCCAGGATCAGGTCCGGGCCCTCGCCCTCAAGCTCATCCCCAGGGAGGAGGACCGCGAGCGGATCGACGAGCTGACGGACCACGACTGCTCCTGGGGCCTCCCCGGGCTCGGGCGTTTCCGCATCAATGTCCTGCGCCAGCGCGGCTCGCTCATGATCGTCATGCGGGTGATCCCCTTCGAGGTTCCGACCTTCGAGGATCTCCGCATGCCCGAGGTGCTCAAGAAGATCTCGGAGTACGAGCGGGGGCTGGTGCTGGTGACCGGGGTGACCGGGTCCGGGAAGAGCTCGACCCTCGCGGCCATGGTCGACCACATCAACCAGAACATGCACAAGCACGTGGTCACGCTCGAGAACCCCATCGAGTTTCTCCACCGCGACAACAAGTCCTCGGTCACCCAGCGAGACATCGGCACCGACACCGACTCCTTCGCCAGAGGGCTGCGCGCGGCGCTCCGGCAGGATCCCGACGTGATCCTCATCGGGGAGATGCGCGACACCGAGACGATCGACGTCGCGCTGAAGGCCGCCGAGACCGGACACCTCGTGATTTCGACGGTGCACACCGAGAATGCGGTGCAGACACTCTCGCGCCTCATTGCCGTCTTCAATCGCAGCGACCAGGAGATGATCCGGATCCGGCTCTCCGAGAGCCTCAGGGCGGTCGTCTCCCAGCGACTCCTCCCCCGGGCCGAAGGGAAGGGGCGGATCGTGGCGTGCGAGGTGATGATCGTCACCGGCACGATCCGCGACTGCATCCGGGATCCCGCACGGGTCCCAGAGATCCCCGATCTCGTTGAAGAGGGCCGGGAGCACTACGGCTCCCAGAGCTTCGACCAGCACCTCCTCGACCTCGTGCGCGAAGGGGAGGTGTCCTTCGAGACCGGAAAGGCCGCGGCCACCAATCCCTCCGATTTCGACCTGAAGATCAACTTCCTCGGAGAGTCCTCCGAGGAAGGGAGCGAAGCCGGAGGGGACGACATGTCCCACCTCTTCGGATGAGGATCCGGATGAGGAGCCCCGCGGCGATGCGGCAGGGGACGCCGTGACGGCGCCAGATGAGGCGGGCCGGGGACGCGGGAATCCGCCCCGCGAGGCCGAGCTGTCCGGGGTCCTGATTCCGGCCGTCACCCCCTTCGATCCCGTGACCGGCGAGCTCGACGTCGTCGCCCTGCGCGCCAACGTCCGGAGTTGGCTGGAGACCCCGGTCCGGGGGATCGTGATCGCGGGGTCGACGGGAGAGGCCGTGCTCCTCGACGAGGACGAGCGGCGGACGGCGATCGCGGCCGCGCGCGACGTGATCCCCCACGACCGGATCCTCGTCGCCGGAACCGGCGCCGAGTCCACGAGGCGCACGGTCCGCCTGACCCGCGCTGCGGCGCTGGCCGGGGCCGACGCGGTCCTGGTCCAGCCCCCCGCCTTCTTCCGGGACGCGATGGACGGACGGGCCCTCGGGGACCACTACCGGACGGTGGCCGACGAATCCACCGTTCCCGTGATCCTCTACCAGGTCCCGCTCAAGTTCAGCACGGTGGAGCTCACCACGGGGCTCGTCGCCGAGCTCTCGGAGCACCCCCGGGTCATCGGCGTGAAGGACTCCCGCGGCGACCTGGAGGCGCTCGGAGAGTACCTCACCCACGTGAGCCGGGACTTCCAGGTCCTGATCGGGGACGGCGCCAAGCTCTACGCGGCGCTCGAGATGGGGGCGGCCGGAGGCATCCTGGGCGCGGCGAACCTCGTGGCGGGCGAGCTCGCCGAGATCGTCCGCGCCTTCGAAGCGGGGCGCCCCGGGGAGGCGGGCAGGATCCAGGAGCTCGTCGCCCCCGTGCACACCGAGATCGTGGCCCGCTACGGCGCGCCCGGGGTGAAGGCGGCGCTCGACCTCCTCGGTCTGCGGGGAGGCGAGCCCAGGCCGCCTCTGCGGGCGCCGGGGGAGAAGACGCGCGGGAAGATCCGCGCCACTCTGGAGAGGGCGGCGTTGCTCGCCTGAGACCCGGGTCGGGCTCCCACCCGCTCGCCTGCCCACAAGCTTTCTTGACACCCCATTTCGGCCGGGGTAGCTTGCCCTGGTCGGACCGGATCGCCGTGGCCCACCCCTCGGGGACGGGCTTTTTTCATGTCCAGAGAGGAGTCGCGCAGGGTGGCCCAGCGAGCGGGAGAGGGTCGGTGCGTCGTCGTCGTCGGGTGCCAATGGGGCGACGAGGGCAAGGGGAAGATCGTCGACGTCCTCGCCGAGCAGGTGGACGCGGTGGCCCGCTACCAGGGGGGCGCCAACGCCGGACACACCGTCCACGTGGGCGCGGAAGAGTTCATCCTTCACCAGATCCCGTCCGGGATCCTCCACACGGGCAAGCGGTGCCTGCTGGGCAATGGCGTGGTCCTCGACCTCGTCCAGTTCTGCGAGGAATACGACAAGCTCCTGGCCCGGGGCCTCGAGCTGGACGGTCGCATCGGGGTGAGCCTGCGCGCCCACCTCCTCCTGCCCTACCACCGGGCCCTGGACCGGGCCGCTGAGGATCAGGCCGCCCAGAAGATCGGAACCACCGGGCGGGGGATCGGCCCCGCCTACCAGGAGAAGGTCGGTCGCCGGGGAATCCGGGTCGCCGATGCCTTCGACGACGACCGCTTCCGGGAGCTGGTGGCCGAGGGCCTCGAGGCGGCTCGGAGGGCGCTTCCGCGCCTGGGCGAGGAGGAGGCGAAGGCGCTCGCAGAGGAGACCGAGCGCGCCGTCGAGCTGCGTGGACGCATCCTGGGCCTCGCCGTCGACGCGGGCAAGGAGCTGGACGAGGGGCTCGAAGCGGGGTGGCGCGTACTCCTGGAAGGGGCGCAGGGCACCGCCCTCGACCTCGATCACGGGACCTACCCGTTCGTGACCTCCTCGAACACCACGGCCGGATTCGCGGCGACCGGATCGGGGATCGGTCCCACCCGCATCGACTCGGTGCTCGGGGTCGTCAAGGCCTACACGACCCGGGTCGGCGAGGGCCCGCTTCCGACCGGGTTCGACCCCGAGATGGACGAGCGGATGCGGGAGCTCGGGGGAGAGTTCGGGGCCACCACCGGCCGGCCCCGGCGGTGCGGCTGGTTCGACGGCGTCCTGGCGCGCTACGCGGCGAGGGTGAACGGCCTCACCGGGATCGCGGTCACGAAGCTCGACGTCCTCGACACCCTTCCCGAGATCTCGGTGGCGACCGCCTACCGCACCCCGCAGGGCGTCACCTCGGACTTTCCCGCCGATACCCACGGGTTGGATCGGGTCGAGCCCGTGCTCGAGACCTTTCCCGGGTGGGAGAGCCCGACGACGGGCGCGCGGTCGCTCGCTGACCTGCCCCGCAACGCGCGGGTTTACCTGGACCGGATCGAGGAGCTGATGCACGCGCCCGTGGAGATGGTCTCCGTGGGCACCCGCCGGTCGCAGATCATCCACGTGACGTAAGTCGGAGTGAGGTGAGTTCTGGCCCGTAGCGGGAGACGGGCACCGCCCGCGCCCGCTCCACTGCTCGCCCGCGGGATCCTTCACATCGGTCCGGATCGGGATTAGCTTACAAAGCTCTGTGTCTTAGGCGCGTCGTGCGGGCCACGGTGGGGTCCGGTGGCGCTCCGTCGGTATCGGGGAGACGCTCGGAAGTCCATGTTCGATGAGTTGAGCGAGAAGCTGGACAAGGCCCTCGGGGGCCTTCGGCAGCGTGGAGTCCTCACCGAGCCGATGATCCGCGAGGGGCTCCGCGAGGTTCGTCGCGTGCTCCTCGAGGCGGACGTGAACTTCCGGGTGACCCGGGAGTTTCTGGGCCGCGTGCAGGAGCGGGCGCTGGGCGAGGCCGTGGTCGACTCGGTCTCTCCCGGACAGCAGATCGTCAAGATCGTTCACGACGAGCTGGCTCACCTCCTGGGAGAGGGGACGCCGGGCATCGAGTGGGCGTCGAGCCCGCCCACCGTGGTGATGGTCGTGGGGCTCCAGGGCTCCGGAAAGACGACCACGGCGGGAAAGCTGGCGGCGCGGTTCCTGCGGCAGGGCAGGCAGCCGATGCTGGCCGCCTGCGACCTCGTCCGGCCCGCTGCGGTCGAGCAGCTGCGCACGCTGGCCCGGCAGGTCGGCGTCCCGATCCACGAGGGTCGGGCCGGGGGCGACCCGGTGTCGGTGGCGAAGGAGGCGTACCAGAAGGCGAAGGAAGCCGGGACGTCGGTCCTGATCGTCGACACCGCGGGACGCCTGCAGATCGACGAGGCGATGATGGACGAGCTGCGGCGCATCAAGGCCGCGGTCTCGCCCAACGAGATCCTCTTCGTGGCCGACGCGATGACCGGTCAGGAGGCGGTCCGGATCGCCGAGGGGTTCGACGAGGCGCTCGACGTGACCGGGGTGATCCTCACCAAGATGGAAGGGGATGCCCGGGGAGGCGCCGCCCTCTCGATTCGCGGGGTGGTCGGAAAGCCGATCAAGTTCGTGGGGGTCGGGGAGGGGCTGGACGAGCTGGACGGGGTCGACCCGGAGCGCCTCGCCGGGAGGATCCTCCAGCGCGGCGATGTCGTCGGGCTCGTGGAGCGGGCCCAGCGCACGATGGACTTGGAGGAGACGGAGAAGCTCCAGAAGCGGGTGATGGGGAAGGGGACGTTCACCCTGGAGGACTTCCTCGTCGCCATCAAGCAGGTGCAGAAGATGGGTCCGCTCGATCAGCTCATGAAGCTGATCCCCGGGATGAAGAACAAGCTGCCCGCGGCCGGGATGGATCCCAAGCGGATGAAGCACGTGGAGGCGATCATCCTCTCGATGACCCCGGAGGAGCGCCGCCGCCCCGAGATTCTGAACGGCTCGCGCCGGGCCCGGATCGCGAAGGGGAGCGGGCGGCCGGTCGCGGAGGTGAACCGCCTCATGAAGCAGTTCAAGGAAATGAAGAAGATGATGAAGCAGATGAAGGGGGGGAGGGGAATGCCGGGCATGCCTCCGGGGATGCCTGGGATGATGTCCCGCTGACCCCGGAGTCCGCCGCTCGAGGGTTCGAGCGGTTGAAACGTCGCCCCGCCGCGTGCGGGCACCACTGAAGGCAGAACAGAGAAGACTGACATGGCCGTTCGCATCCGTCTCCGGCGCATGGGCCGGAAGAAGTCGCCCCAGTACCGCGTGGTCGTGGCCGACAAGGCCAGCCCCCGCGACGGTCGGTTCGTGGAGACCCTGGGTCAATACCAACCGCTCGCCCAGCCGGCGCGCCTGATCCTGAACCTGGAGCGGGTGGACTACTGGATCGAACAGGGCGCGACCCCCTCCGACACCGTGCGCTCGCTCATCGCGAGGGCGCGCAAGGGCGGGGACGAGACCGTGCACGTAGGTGAGGTGGACCTCGAGGCCGAGAAGGCCCGCAAGGCCGAGGAGCTCGCCGCGCGCCGCAAGGCCGAAGCCGAGCTCGCCAAGGCCGAGGAGGAGGCTGAGAAGGCCGCCAAGGCCGAGGCCGAAGCTGAGAAGGCCGCGAAGGCCAAGACCGAGGCAGCCGAAGCCAAGGAAGCCGAGGAAGCCAAGGCCGAGACCGCGGACGCGAAGGCCGAGAAGGCCGAGACGGCCCCCGAAGCCGAAGGCGACGCGGCCGAAGGGGACGAGGAGGAGGCCGCGGCCGAAGACGAATCCGAGAAGAACAAGAGCTGACGCCTCCCGGGCGAAGTTCATGAAGCACGCGTCGGATCCCCCCTTCGTGGTCGTCGGGCACATCAACAAGCCCCACGGCACGAAGGGGGATTTTTTCGTATGGCCGCTGACCGACCACCCGGACAGCGTGTTCGTCCCGGGCGTCGAGCTCAGGATCTCCGATCTCGAGGGGCGGGATCCCGACGAGCGCTTTCCCCCTGTCCAGGTGCACGAGGTGCGCCCGTACCGGAAGGGATATCTGCTGCGCCTCGTGGGGATCGAGGACCGGGACCGAGCCGAGTTCCTGCGGGACCGCTACCTCCTTCGCCCCTTCGAGGAGACCGAGCCGCTGGAGGAGGGAGAGATCTTCTACCACCAGCTCCTCGGGCTCACCGTGGTGACTCCCGAGGGCACGGAGGTGGGCAGGGTGCGGGAGGTCTACGGGCTCGAGCCGCACGACATGCTCGACGTGCGCGGGCCCGAGCGCGACCACCTGATCCCCTTCAGCGAGAAGATCGTGGTGGAGTGGAGCGTCGAGGAGGGCCGGCTCGTGGTCGACCTTCCGCCCGGACTCCTCGACCTGTGAGGTCGGCTCGGCCTGTGGCTCGGCCTCTGGCGCGGTCCGGGCGACTGTCCGGGACGCGCTTCGAGGGCGTCCCGTCCCATGAGCGGAGGTGACCGGTGCGGATCAACATCGTCACGATCTTCCCGGGGTTCTTCGATGCGCCGCTCGCCACCAGCATCCCGGGGCGGGCGCGGGACGCCGGCCTGGTCGACGTCCGGGTCACCGACCTGAGGGACTTCACCCACGACCGACACCGCACCGTGGACGACCTTCCCTACGGGGGTGGGGCCGGGATGGTGATGAAGCCGGAGCCCTTCTTCGAGGCGGTCGAGCACCTGCGGCCGGAGGGTCCCGTCGTGCTCCTCTCCCCGCGGGGGCGGATCTTTCGCCACGCCGACGCGGTGCGCTACGCCGTACAGCCCGAGCTCACCCTCCTCTGCGGGCACTACAAGGACGTGGATGAGCGGGTGGCCGAGCACCTCGCCACCGAGGAGCTCTCCCTGGGCGACTTCGTGCTCTCCGGGGGCGAGGTGGCCGCGCTCGCCGTGACCGACGCCGTGGTCCGGCTCCTCCCCGGGGCGCTCGGGGATCACGGCTCGGCCTCGTCGGACTCCTTTTACGAGGGCCCCCTTCTCAGCCCTCCCTCGTGGACCCGACCGCCGGAATACCAGGGGCACGCGGTGCCCGAGGTGCTCAGGAGCGGAGACCACTCCCGGATCGAGGCCTTCCGAAGGCAGCTCGCTGAGCGGATCACCCGCGAGCGGCGCCCCGACCTCTGGAAGAGGCACCTCGAGGAAGGCGAGGCCGGGCGCGAAGGGGACGCCTGAACCTCGCACGTTTCGGGGTCTTCACCGATCCCGGATCGCAGCTTATACTTAACGTCTTGGCCCGCTACGAAATCCAGGGCAACCCGACACGCCGGAGGCGACCATGTCCGACCTTCTGAGAGAGCTGGAAAAGGAACAACTCAAGGACGACCTCCCCGAGTTCGGACCCGGCGACACCATCCGCGTGCTCTACCTGGTTCGCGAGGGCGAGAAAGAGCGGATCCAGGCCTTCGAGGGCGTGTGCCTGGCCCGCCGCGGCGGGGGCATGGGCGAGACCTTCACCGTGCGCAAGGTGTCTTCCGGTGTGGGCGTGGAGCGGGTCTTTCCCCTGCATTCCCCCTTCATCAGTGGGATCGAGGTGGTGCGGCGCGGGCGCGTGCGGCGCGCCAAGCTCCACTACCTTCGGGGCCTGCGCGGCAAGTCTGCACGCATTCAGGAAAAGCGCCCGAGCTGACCGCCGGCGGATGGCGTCCGACGCCTCCCCCCCGGCTCAGCCGCAGCCGAACGAGCGACCCCGGGACCTCCTCGCCTACGAGCGGAGGTTCTGGGGTCGCGGTGCGTCGTGGGTGGCCGGCATTGACGAAGCCGGCCGAGGCCCCCTGGCCGGGCCCGTCGTGGCCGCCGCCGTAATCCTCCGCCCTGGCGTGCACATCGAGGGCGCGGACGACTCGAAGAAGCTCACCCGCGGCCGCCGCGAGGAGCTCGCCCGGCGCATCGTCGAGTCCGCCCTGATCGTCCGGATCGGAGCCGCCTCCGTGCGCGAGATCGACGAGCTGAACATCCTCCGGGCTACCGCCCTCGCCATGGATCGCGCCGTGCGCCGTCTCCCGCGCGTGCCGGAGCGGGTCGTCGTGGACGGCCTCCCCGTTCGGGGCGTCGACTGGGAGCACGACGCCGTCGTCGGAGGGGACGGGCAGGTGCACTCCATCGGGTGCGCCTCGATCGTCGCCAAGGTCTTCCGGGACCGCCTCATGCGGAAGCTCTCGGAGCGCTACCCGGCCTACGGGTGGCAAACGAACGTGGGCTACGGCACCCCCGGCCACCTGACGGCGCTGAGGGAGCTCGGGCCCTCCCCGCACCACCGCCTCAGCTTCCGCCCGAATCAGCTGTCGCTGGAGCTGGATTCGTAGGTGGGGCGGGGAAGGGGGTGGAGCCCGGGGCGGAGGGGACGTATTGTGTGGGGGTGAGATTTTCAT